>OMRS01000422.1 GCA_900313545.1 uncultured Eubacteriales bacterium
ATACGATGGGGACAATTGGAGCATTGCATTTCTGAGCGCATTCTAAATCAACACAGAAAACCATTTTTGAATGAACCCGTTTAATGCATTCCACAAGCTCCTTTGCACTCTTCCGGGGGTCAATCATATTTGATACAGCCCCAAGCTTTGACAATGCCTAAAATAAGGAAGACAAATTCAGGGGTTGTAGGCATACATATACTGACGGTATCACCTTCGTCAATTTCAAATGAAGCCAATGCTGAGGCGCATTGGTCTTTTTTTTCGAACATTTTGAATATGAGAGCTGCTTTCCAAAGTATTCTATCAGATGTTGCCAAATCGTTGCCAAACGTCCTTTTTCGCTTTCGACTTTCCTTTATTTTCAATGGCTCCAGCCGATCTGGCTCTTATTCCCACTCAATGGATGCGGGGGGCTTGCTTGTCACATCCAGAACCACCCGGTTGACATGCGGCACTTCATTGACAATGCGTCGGGACACCGCAGCGATCAGATCAAAGGGCAAACGTGCCCAGTCGGCAGTCATGAAATCATCCGTCGTGACCGCGCGCAGGGCGAGGGTATAGTCATAGGTTCTCTCGTCACCCATGACTCCGACGCTTTGTACATTGGTCAAAACGGTAAAATACTGGCTGGGATTGGGGATCAGGTGGGCTTTCGCGATCTCATCACGGAAAATGGCGTCGCTTTCCCGGACAATCCTGACCTTCTCAGGGGTGACTTCCCCAATGACACGGATGGCAAGACCGGGACCGGGGAAGGGCTGGCGCCAGACCAGGTCCCTCGGAAGCCCCAGGGCTTCTCCAAGGGCGCGAACCTCATCCTTGAACAGCATTCTGAGGGGCTCAATCAATTCTGTAAAGCCCAGTTCACGGGGCAGACCGCCGACATTGTGATGGCTTTTGATGACCGCGGCGCTGGTTCCCTGTCCGCTTTCGATGACATCCGGGTAAATGGTGCCCTGCGCAAAATAATCCAGTTTGCCCAGTTTCTGCGCTTCCTCCTTGAAGACCTCAATGAAATCCCTGCCGATGATATGTCTTTTTTCTTCGGGATCCGTGACCCCCTTCAGATCGGAGAAGAAACGTGCGGATGCATCCGCGCGGACAAAACGCACGGGAAAGAGATGACGAAACACCTCGCAGACCTGATCGCTTTCCCCCTTGCGCAGCAGCCCGTGGTCGACAAATACGCAGGTCAGCCGGCTCCCGATGGCCCGGTAGATCAGTGCCGCCGCCACAGAGGAATCCACGCCTCCGGACAGGGCGAGCAGGACGGTGCCGTTTTCCCCCGTGACCTCGCGGATCTGACGGATGGCAGTCTGGGCATAGGCATCCATCGTCCACTCCCCGGTACAGCCGCAGATGGCGTAGAGGAAATTGTGCAGCAGCAGGTGCCCTTCCTCGGTGTGCGTCACCTCAGGATGAAACTGTACGCCATAGATGCGCCGGGTCTCATCCGCCATGGCTGCGACGGGGCAGCTGGAGGAGGCGGCGAGGGTGATGAACCCGGGAGGACAGCAGGCCACCTGCCAGGTGTGACTCATCCAGCAGGCGGAGGACGCCTTCATTCCCTGAAGAAGGGGGGAGCCGGGAAAGCTGAGGCTGACATTCACCTGGCCGTATTCCCGTTCCGCGGCGCGCTCCACCCGGCCGCCGAGCAGGGATGCGGTCAGCTGCATTCCGTAGCAGATTCCCAGCACCGGGACCCCCAGATCATAGATGGAGGGATCGACCCGGGGCGCATCCGGGTCATTGACGCTGGCCGGGCCTCCGGAAAGGATGATGCCGACGGGAGAACGGGAAGCGGCATCTTCTGCGGAGATGCTCCAGGGGACCACTTCGGAATAGACATGGTTTTCACGAACGCGCCGGGCGATGAGCTGGGTATACTGCCCGCCGAAGTCCAGAATCAGAACAGTCTGACGCTTTGACATAAGTAAACCTCCTTGAGGGTGAGATTGGGGGAGGACGGCCCGGCAGACGGCGGTCACGCAGGCAGGCCGGACTGAGGCGGTAAAGCGGGAAGAGGGGAGCGGCGATCTGGCATGCCGGCGGACACAGACGGCCGGAAGCCGTGACCGCGGGGCATACCCCCACCGAAAAGATGGTCAATTCTATTCCGCCAGGCGGAGAGAAGTCAATTCCATCTTTGGGCGCCCGGGATCCCGTTCAACCTCGTTTCATCCTGAGCGCGTACCGGCAGGCAGGACGGCAAAATGATGCTCCGTATGAGGACAGGCTGCATTTTCAGGAGGCAATGGCCGCATATGAAGCGGTTTTTGAAATCACGGAGGCCTCTGTCCGCCGGAAATTCTTGACGGGGCAGGAGAAGCGTGCTATGATCCTGCCTGACAAGGCAAGGGAGTCGTGTCTGCTGGACTATTCCCTGCCTTTTCCTTTTTGGAGAATGGTCCCCAGGCGCAGAGGGCATTCCGGAGAAGCCTTCTGCTGGCTCAGGAAGAAGGAGGATGAGGAGAGGAACATGGCCAAGTACATCTTTGTGACCGGCGGAGTGGTTTCCGGACTGGGAAAGGGCATCACCGCGGCGTCCCTTGGACGTCTGCTCAAGGCCCGCGGGCTGAAGGTGGCAGCCCAGAAACTGGACCCGTATATCAATGTGGATCCCGGGACCATGAGCCCCTATCAGCATGGAGAGGTTTACGTCACCGAGGACGGGGCGGAAACCGATCTGGACCTGGGGCATTATGAGCGCTTTATCGATGAGGACCTGAACCGCTATTCCAACCTGACCACCGGGCGGGTGTACGACAATGTGCTCAGACGGGAGCGCAGGGGCGGATATCTGGGGATCACGGTACAGACGATTCCCCATATCACCGACGAAATCAAGCATTTCATCTACCGGGTCGGCCAGCAGACGGACGCGGATGTGGTGATCACGGAGATTGGCGGAACCATCGGCGACATCGAGAGTCAGCCCTTCATCGAGGCCATCCGCCAGGTCGGGCTGGAGGTGGGAAGGGAGAATGCCCTCTATATCCATGTGACCCTGGTCCCGTATCTCAAGGCGAGCGGGGAACACAAATCCAAGCCGACCCAGCATTCGGTCAAGGAACTGCAGGGGATGGGCATCAGTCCGGGGATCATCGTGCTGCGTGTGGACGAACCCATCGCCGATGCGGGCATCTTCAGCAAGATTGCCCATTTCTGCAATGTGAGGGACGACTGCGTCATCGAGAACCTGACGCTGCCGGTGCTCTACGAGGCTCCCCTGATGCTGGAGAAGGCCGGCCTGTCGGGCATCGTCTGCCGTGAACTGGGCAT
>OMRS01000421.1 GCA_900313545.1 uncultured Eubacteriales bacterium
AGATCCCTCCACCGTCTCGAACAGGGTCTGTCCCCGTTCCACCTCGTCTCCGTCCTCCACCGCCATCCGGACGATGCTTCCCTTGCCGGAACTCTCCCTCAGGCCGGTTCTTGTGACGGTTCCGCTGCCGATTCTGGATTCGCTGCGGTAATCCGGCATCCGGTAAATGTAGACGGTTTCCTCCAGGTACAGTTCCCCCGCCGTGGTCTCCACGGTATAGTCGGACCCGTCCGTCTTCGTGACGATGCCCACCGCCTGGTGGCTGCCGTCCTCCCTGCAGCGGATATACACCCTCTCCCCGGTGTTCACATACGTGTTTTCCGCTTCCTCGTAGGCCCACTTGATGCTGGCGTTCACCGTATAGCGGCTCACCGGCGCAAGATAGAGCACTGTCTGATCCGCCGAATCCCCTTCCTGGGCATTGATGCCCGTGATGGTTCCGTCCTCGGGTGCCATCACGCGGGTGGTCTGAATCTGCGCCACCCTGTCCCCGACATGGATCAGACTGCCTTCCCGAAGGTCGATGCTGCGGACAACCCCGCCAAAGGGAGCCAGCATGCTCTCCGTTTCCCCGGGAATCACCCTGCCGGCAAGCACGGTGTCTGCATTTCCCGCCGCTGCGGAAAGCACCAGTGCCGCGGCCATACAGATCAGTCTCTGTCTCCTCACGATTCAGACTCTCCTTTTTCATTGCGCGTGTTCTGCCGGGTTTGCTGTTCACCCTGGCCTGCAGGCAGGGCCGTCTGCCCGGATTCCCTTTGTCTGGCCTCTCCGCTCCCTGAAGACATTCCCCGGGCGGAGCGTTCTCCCTCCTGCCGTCTGCGGCCTTCCTGCGGCGTAGCCGTCCTCTCTCCCGCATCCGCCTCTCTGCCCGGGAAGACGTCCCTGCCCTGCGGACGATCCATTCCTTCCGGCATCTGTTCGGGCATTCCTCCGGAACCATTGCCCGTTCCCCTGGAGCCTCGGCCGGTATTTTCAGGATTGATGACCTGCTTGACTCCGAAGACCGCGCGGATCGCGCGGGTCAGCAGACTGACCTCTTCCTCTGTGGCGTAGGACCTGGCATACACCGTATCCCCCTGGCTGACACCCTGAGTGATCTCCACGGTCATGCCATCCGACAGCCCCACCTCGATCCGGTGAGGCACATACTCGCCGTCCTCCAGTTTTTTCACGCAGGGGTTCCCTGACTCATCATACGAGAGCGCGGCTACCGGCAGCACCAGGACATCCTCCGCCCGCCGGTCCGGGATCTGGACGCTGATCGTCATTCCCGGCTGCACCTTGTCAACGGCATCCAGATAGGCGGTCACCGGGTAGTACGCCACCCGTCCGTTGCTGGCGGATACGCGGTTGACATGCGCAATGGTGGTTTCCAGGCGCAGATCCAGCGGAACCACCGTCACGATGCACTGCTCGCCCACTTCCACCTTTTTGACATCATATTCATCCACCTGAATGGTTACCTGCAGGTGTTCAAGGTCACAGACCTGGGCCAGATTGATGTTGGGCCATACATAGTCGCCCTTCTTGAAACGGATCTGGTTCACGGTTCCGGCAATGCCCGCCTTGAACTGCTTGCCGTTGCTCAATGTCAGGATAGGATCGCCCTTTTTGACCTCCTGCCCGCCTGAAACATACAGTTCCTTGATCATGGACACATCCGCGCTGTTGTAGAAGGTCTCGCTGTTGCGCACCTCCAGCATGGCACTGAAGGTCTTGGAGGTTTCCACCGTCCCCCGTTCCACGGTATAGGCATCCATCTTCTCGGTTTTCTGCCCCGTGGACGATCTGTAGACCACCACGCCGGCCACCGTCGCACAAAGAAGCACCAGAATGATCAGGTGCCGGCCTCTTTTTTTCTTTTTCCCGGGTTTCTTCACATTCACGCCTCCGTCACCATGTAGTCTGGACACTTTACCATTGCAAGCTGAAAAAAAGCTGAAATTCCTCACAGGTTACAGCAGGTTTGCCCCCCCGCACCCTCCGGCGCGGGAGACTCCTCCTTCCATATCATAAATCAAGCCATATCTTTTGTAAATGCACTAATTGTTCCGCGGGAAAGTCCTTCCGCCGGAGTTTTTCAGCTCTGTTTCAGGCTTGTATGTTATAATGATCAAAATTGACTGCGGAGGTCCTTCATGCGCGTACTGATCATCGAGGATGAATCCCGTCTTGCCAGGACCCTGGCGGACATCATTGAGGACATGGGCCTGGCCCCCCGCATCTGC
>OMRS01000420.1 GCA_900313545.1 uncultured Eubacteriales bacterium
CATCTGCGCCTGCGCGGCATCGGTTTCCCGCAGCACGCTTTTTCCACGCATCACGGAGGTGACCGCCAGCGCGCCCAGACCCAGCACGGTCCAGGGAATCACCACCCGGATCAGCCCGAAGAACATCTCCTCCAGATTGGCCAGCGGGAAATGTTCGGGATTGGTGATATACAGCACGATGGGAATCATGCAGACGGCAAATGCGCCCCATCCGGCCAGCAAAAGCCGTTTCTGCAGGGCCTGTTCCTGCCGCATGGCCTGCGAAGGCTGCGCAACGCGGGCAACCATCAGGTCCCGGGTCAGTTCCGCATCCCTGACGGGCCTGTCCGCCTCCTCATCCCTGGCGCCCATCACAAGTCCTGCAATCATCAGCCCCAGGGACGCAAAAAACAGCGGTGCAATCGGTGCAAACTTCTCCGCCGCAATCTCACGGGTATAAATCGATTCCAGCGGATGCTCCGCCTTGCGGGCCGTTCCCTCCTGGTAAATGGTCAATGCGGATACGGACAGCAGCACCACCAGCACGATGCACACCGCCGCCTGCAGGATCAGATATGCCTTTGTTCTTGTCATACACTTCACTCCCGTCAAATTCCGTCAGGGTGCCGGCGCTGCCGGCCCCGGCAGCCCCTTCGGAGGATTGGTCACCTGGTTTTCTCAAGAAAGATGTTCACATCCGAGCCGGACTCCAGCGTCCTGTAGGTTTCCGTGTCCTTCTCGTATCCCTCAGGAACCTTCTGCACATGGACCTCATAGACCTTCCTGTCCAGCCGGAAGGTAGCGATGCCGTTTTCATCGGTCTTCTGGAAACTGCAGGTCATGTCGTCGCACACCGAGACAAACACGCCCTTCACGGGATTGCCGTCCTGATCATAGACGATCACCCGGGTTTCGCCGTCCTCATTCACGGTCGAAGCGGCTTCCCTCTTCACATCCGCGTCCCCGCCGGCAAGCAGCAGGTCGAGAACCCTTTCGTATTCCGTCACCTGCGCGCCCACGATGGGAGAAGCCAGTATCCTCCCCTCGCGGTCGACAAACAGGGTCATGGGATAGGCGTTGAGTTTCCCGTAGAGGATATCGGTATCGGGATACAGAACATTGGGATAGCTGATGCCCTTTTCCCTGAGAACGGCACGGGCTTCCTCAGCGACGTCCGCGATGTCCTCCTTCTCCTTCTCAATGCCCACAATGCCGCATCCCTTCTCCTGGATGCGCCTGTGAATGGCGGCCAGTTCCTCCATTTCATCCATGCAGTTGACGCACCAGGTGCCCCAGATATTGACCATGGTGATCCTGTTCTTCGCAAACAGCTCCGCACTTGACACGGGATTCCCGTCAAGGTCCTCGGAGTCAAAGCTGATCACCCTGCCCGTCAGGCCGCCATACGGATCAACAGGTGCAAAGAGCTTTGCACCTTTCAGGGCGTTGACGAACTCTTCGTTGACCTTTCTGACCTCTGCGGCGGCCTTCTCCTTTTCCCGCAAGGCCTCTTCAGAGTTTTCGCGCCCGCCTGCCATGTCATCATAGATTCCAAGGAACACCTCATAGGGAACTGACGAGCAGAAGAACCGGTACCCGTCCACACTTCCCAGTTCAACCGTGCCAAAGGTGCTCTCGCTCTGCCCGCCAAGGGCTTCAACCGCGGCTTCAAGGCTCCCCGCATTTGTCACCAGAACCGACGAGATAAAACAGGACTTTGAAGAGATGTCCCTGCGGAGTTTCTCCTGCTCCTCGGGAGTCATCTCCTCCATATGGGCTTCGGTCTCCCTGACCCACTCCCTGGGCAGGAGATGGTACCTGACGGAGGCGGCAGCCACCACCGGGTTCCGCTGCAGAATGCCGTAGTTGTGGAACGTGATATAGTTTTCCGACCTGTCCAAAATGCTCTCCAGGTCCGCGGTGATCCCCAGCTCATCGTAGGTCACGGGTTCTCCCAGTGCCGGAAGGCACGAAACCAGCAGGACCGTCATCACTGCCAGCCCCATCAGAATCACAGCGGCGGATTTCCTCATCAGTCTCCTCCCTTCTTATCTCCCTTCAGCAGAAAAACCGGTCTGCAAAAAGCCCTCTGCAGGGCGCATCGCAATCCTTCCCTTCCATCTTCATTTTGTTCTTTAAATATAATACACAGTCTAACCCATTGCAAGCGTTTTTTGAGGAGCAGGGGTCCCATTCCGGCGGTCACCCGGCAGGCCGTCCTTTTCCGGCGCTTCTGCCGTTTCCCGTACGCGGGCCGCTTTAAAAAAAGAGAGACTTTTCCCCGGCTTCAGTGTACAATTGCCCGCAAGATTTACCCTTCTTCAGGAGGTATTCCCATGTCTTCCCGTTCCTCGTCCCGCCTCTTTTACGGATGGATCAATGTCCTGTGCGGCGCGTTGATTCTCGGGGTATCCCACGGTGTGGTCACCAACTGCTTCTCCCTCTACATCATTCCCGTCAGTCAGGACCTGGGGGTTTCCCGGGAAGCCTTCAGCTTCATCGCCCTGATCGTCAATGTTCTCTACGCCCTGGTCTCCTTTCTTTCCGGGCGCCTCTTTGAACGTTTCCGGGTCATTGCCCTCATCCGCGCGGCGTCCGTGGTCCTCCCCCTGTCCTATTTCTGTTTCAGTCTGTGCACGGGGCTGCCCTCCTTCTATCTGTGCGCGGTAGTGGTCGGTCTGAGCGTCTCCCTGATCCCCTTTCTCCCGTTCACCCTGATCATCTCCAACGGGTTCATCCGCCGCAGGGG
>OMRS01000418.1 GCA_900313545.1 uncultured Eubacteriales bacterium
CGCCTGACCCTCCTTGTGCTGATCGCAGCGATGGGCCTTACCATCTATATGCAGTCCTCCGGCCGAACCAGCATCGTCGAACTGATGACTTCCTTTATCATCAGCCCCTTCCAGCGGGCGGTCTCCTCGGTCACCTCAGCCGTATCCGGCTATATGTACCGTCTCAAGCTGCGCAGCAACATCGAATACGAGTACAACCAGCTCAAGGCCCAGAATGACGAGCTGATCCTGCGGACCATCCTGTATGAGGAGCTGCAGGAAGAGAACGCCCAGCTGCGCGCGCTGCTGGGCGAATATGAGGGGAAGGCGGAGATGAACCCGGTGCTGGCCCGCGTCATTGCCAGTGAGACCGGCAACTACTTTTCCACCTTCACCCTGAACAAGGGAAAAAACGACGGCATCGATACGCAGATGGCCGTCATCACGGCGCAGGGACTGATCGGCTATACCTATGAGGTCTTTCCGGATACCTCCAAGGTCATCACCATCGTGGACGACCAGGCCTCCCTTGCGGCACTCATCGAAAGCAGCCGCGACCAGGGCGCCATCAAGGGCACGCTGGGCAGCACCGGCGAGCCCATGTGCCGCATGTACTACCTGAGTGCAGACAGCGTGCCGCGTCCCGGAGACCGCGTCATCACCTCCGGCGTGGGTGTGTCCTTCCCCAAGGGACTGCTCATCGGCTATGTCCGTGAGAGCACCCGGGCCATCGAGGACAACAAGCACTACATCGTGGTGGAGCCCGCTGCAGATTTTGAGCACATCGAGAATGTGCTTGTACTGCGCTACTATGCGGAAGTGGAGCAGATGCCGGACAATTACGACAATACAGAGATCATCATCGCGCCTGTGGCCACCGCGCGCCCGCAGGCAGTCATCGAAGAAGAGCGCCTGCTGCAGACCACGCCGGTCCCGCTGCCGGATGCCCCTGGCCGGGCGACGCCCACACCTATCCCGGATGCTGTGAACTTCATCGTGGATGAAGAAGCGATGGGCGACAATGCAGAGCGTTTCGTCCAGGTGACCGGCGAGCCGCTGGTCGACGAAAACACCGTCACGGAGATGGATTTCGCCGGGGATGAGGATGAGGAAGAGGGGCCGCCGGCAGCCCCCTGACCTCAGGGATGAAAGGATACTGATTTGACCAGAGTACTGAAAATCCTGCTGTGCCTGATCCTGGTTTGCACTCTGCAGACCACGATGGTGCGCTTCATCGCCATCAACGGGATCAGCCCGGATCTGATCGTCTGCTGGCTGGTGGTCATGTCTGAGACCTACGGCACCTTTGGCGGATTCTGCAGCGGTGCCGTCGCCTCCATGCTCTATGATGCCAATGTGGGATACATCATGGCCGTGAACCTGGTTGTCGGGACCGCCATCGGCTATTTCAGCACGCTCCTGGTGCCGTATTTCAGGAGGGTTTTCCGGAAAAGCAGAATCGCCAGCTGGCTGGCAATGATGCTGGCCACCCTTATGGGCTGTCTGATCAAGGACATCGTCAACATCGGATACCTCTTTCTGATCGGTTCAACCCTGCTGGACCTTGAGAACATCCCCGTCACCCTGCTTCGCCTGGCGGTGTCCAGTCTTTACTCCGTCATGATGATCCTGCCTCTGGGACTGATCCGCAGACGGATCTTTCCCGATGAGAAGAAAAACCTGAAAAAACCGGACTAATCCTGTATCACGGAGGAACGCATGCCGAACCAACTTGTGGGAAGATTCAGAGCAGTGGCCGTTTTCGTAGGCTTCCTGCTGTTCGTTCTGATCGCCCAGCTGTTCAACCTGCAGATTCTGAGCTACGAGGAGAATGCCCAGAGCGCTGAAAACAAGAAGACCAAGGTCATCACCAGCCAGGGATCCCGGGGGACCATCATGGACACCAACTCCCTGACACTGGCCTATGACAAGCAGGTGTACAATGTGCAGTTCTACAGGGATCCCAACTTCGTCCCTTCAGAGCTGGACCCGGAGACCGGGAGACCGGTCAGCCAGTATCTGCTTTACACCCGGGCGATCATCGAGGTCATCGACATCGTGGAACGCAACGGGGGAAAGATGGAGACCAATTTCTCCCTGGTGCGCGACGAGATGACCGGCTTCTGGGTCTTCAGCTGGAACAACAACGACTACACACTGGCCCAGCAGGCCGCAAGGGAAAAGATGTGGCGCAGCAATTTCTATGTCCAGAGCACCACAGCCTACCCGCAGCAGGAGCTGTTTGACATCCTGTGCAAGCGTTACCGCATCCCGGCGGACCTGAGCGACGAGAAGAAGATCAAGATTCTGGCGGTCTGGGAAACCATGCAGAACAACGCCTTCCTTTCAAGACCCATTACCATCTCCTCCGGCGTGAGCTGGGAAACGGTCATCGAAATCGAGGCCAAGGCCCTCATCCTGCAGGGCGTCTCCGTCTCCGTCAGCACACAGCGGGTCTATCCCAACGGCACGCTGGCCTGCCACGTCGTCGGGTATATCGGCAAGATCCAGAACTACGACACCTACTACGCCAATTACAAGGACAAAGGCTACGCCCTGTCAGACCTCATCGGTCTGGACGGGATTGAAAAGACCATGGAGGACTGGCTTACGGCCAACACCACCCAGCGCGTAGGCAAGCGCGTGGTGGAAATCGACCGCTACGGCGCCGTCAGCCGGACCCTGTCCACCACCGAGGCCACGGACGGCAACAACATCAAGCTGACCATTGACTCCAACCTCCAGCGCGTGGCCGAAACAGCCCTGCAGGACAACATCGAGTACATCCGCAATGCCCAGGAAGACCTGCTCAACAACGACACGTGGCTTGACACCAACAAGACCGTGCTGCAGGGCACCGACCGGGACTTTGACTCCAATCCCATCGAGCTGGCGGAAAAGGGCGCGGTGGTGGTCATCGACATGACCGGCAGAGTCCTTGCCCTGGCCAGCTATCCGCCCTATGATCCCAACGCCTTCATCATGGGCGGGAAGGTGGCTTCCGATATCCTGCTGGATCCCCGCTACCCCCTGGTCAATTACGCCATCCAGTCCCGGGATACTCCCGGGTCCATCTTCAAGCTGGTAACTGCCACCGCAGGTCTGCAGACCGAGCAGCTGCTGGTGGATGAGACCATTGACGATGAAGGCTACTTTACCCTGTACGACAAGAGCAGCCCACCCCGGTGCTGGATCAACCAGAAACAGCTCCAGCGCCATGCCAACCAGACGGTCAAGGAAGGGCTGACCCATTCCTGCAACTATTTCTTCTATACCGTGGGCTCCCGGCTCTATGAAAACACCGACGATCAGCTCTACAAATATGCGGCACTGTACGGCCTGACCACCCGCACCGGCATCGACCTGCCGGGCGAGCTGCAGGGGTATGTGGGAAGCCAGACGACCCTGTACGACAAGAACAAGGCCATCAGTGCGGCGGAGCAGTCCACCTGGCGTCCCTCCATCGTGTTCAACAACATCAAGCGGCATCTGGTGGGCGTGGGTGAGAAGTACAACATGATCTTCGATGAAACCAAGCTCAACACCTGCGTGAAGCGGCTGATGGACATGGCCGTGGATTACAACCAGTCCGACTGGCTTCCCGAAATCCGGACCATCCTCATGGAGGAGCTTGACATGCCCCGTGAGCTGGTTTACCTGCAGATCGTTGCCGGTGATACCTACATCATGCTCAACGAAATCAAATGGGGCGGTTCCGAGGCCATCATGTGCGCCGTGGGTCAGTCCATCACCACGGTGACCCCGGTGGCCGTCGCCCGATACATCGCTGCCGTGGCCAACGGCGGCAAGGTATATGACCTGCGCCTCGTTGACTCGATCATCTCTCCCGAGGGCGAAGTGCTCAGCCAGAGCTCGCCCATCATGGCCTCCCAGATTGAAGGCCCGGACGCACAGTATTATCTGAGCGTCATCCGGGAAGGAATGAAAGGCGTGACGGAGGCAGAAGGTACCGCAACGCGCTTCTTTGCCGGGACCGGCATCGGAGACCAGATCGGCGCCAAGACGGGAACCGCCGAAAAAACCCGGATCGATCTGGAAAACAACGCGTGGATGGTGGCCTTCGCCCCGTACGAGACTCCCGAGATTGCCGTGTGCGTCTACATTCCCCACGGATACAGCGGTTCCTACTGTTCCCTGACGATCCGTGAAATCTGCGAATACTATCTGGAACACCGCCATCTGGGCGGAGATGATTTCCTGCCTCCGGCCAATTCCCTGGCCAACTGAAGCCGGCAGGGAGCATTCATCAACGAAGGAGCAAACATGTTCAGGCAAAATTCCAGGCTGGCCAATCCGCATATGGACTGGCCCCTGCTCATTGCCTCCTACCTTCTGGCGTTTTACGGGGTCCTGGCCATCACGATTTCCAACTATGACTCCTCTCTGGGCGCCGGAAGGTCCCTGCAGGAGCTGATCATGGACGCCAATAACGGCCGTCTTCAGCTGCTGTGGGTGGTGGTGAGCTTTGTGGTTGTGGCGCTGATGTCCAGCGTGCGCTATGACCTGATCGGGCGAATGTGGCCGATCATTTATGTGGGCGACGTGCTGCTGCTGGGGATGGTGCTCACCACCTCCAAGATCAATGGCGTGCGCGCCTGGTTCCAGCTGCTGGACCGGACCCTGCAGCCTTCAGAGCTGGCCAAAATCGCTCTGATCATCACCCTGTCAAAAGCCCTGACCCGACACAAGGGCCGGCCGATTCCCACATTCGGCTATTTCCTCTATGTCTGCGGGCATTTCGGTATCCCCGCGGTGCTCATCCTTCTGCAGCCGGACATCGGCACCCTGATGGTCTTCATGGTCATCTTTGTGGTTCTGCTGTTCATCTCGGGCTTCGAGCTCAAATACATGCTGATCATGGCCGCCATCGCCACGGCGGTACTGATTCCCGTGGTCTTCATGCTGGCCTCCTCCAACAACTTCCGCTGGCTGCGCCTGGTGGCCTTCCTGAATCCGGAATCCGATCCCACAGGCAGCAGCTACCAGATCGTCAATTCCAAGGTGACCATCGGTTCCGGCGGGCTGTATGGAAAGGGCCCTTTCGCGGAAGGGACGCTGACCCACCTCAACTATGTGCCGGAGAACCACACGGACTTCATCTTCACCGTGGTGGGCGAAACCCTGGGATTTGTGGGAGCCCTGGTGCTCATCGCCCTGTATGCATTTGTGATCTACCGGATGCTGATGCTGGCCTTCAATACGGCGGACAAGTACGGTCAGCTGATCATCATGGGCGTGATGGCCATGCTGTTGTTCCACGTGTATGAGAACATCGGCATGTGCATCGGCGTGATGCCCATTACCGGCATCCCGCTTCCGTTTATCAGCTTTGGAGGCACGAACCTCGTCGTGAACATGGCGGGGGTCGCACTGGTATTGAATGTGACGCGAAACAAGAGCTCTCTGGATCTGAACCAGCAACTGGATGAGTCCTGATCCCCAGAGCCGCAACAACCTATGAGGAATTCGAGGTGGACATGGTGGATAACTCTTCGCCCGGATCAGAACTGCTGAAGAAATATGATATCAGCCAGGAAGTGATCCAGGCTTTCGAATGGAAGGGATTCAGTGAACTGACTTCCATTCAGGCAAAATGCATCCCCGACATGATGGCGGGGCATGACATCATCGGTATTGCGCCCACGGGAACCGGCAAGACGCTGGGCTTCGGCATCCCGATGCTGGAGTACGTCAACCTGAAGGATCCGGTAATTCAGGAGGTGGTTCTGGCGCCCACGAGGGAACTTGCCCAGCAGATTGCCGATGAACTGACGGACCTGGCGCATTTCATCAGGGGACTTCGCATTGCCGCCATTTATGGCGGGCAGTCCTTCGCCAAACAGCTGCAGGCTCTGCAGAAAAAACCGCAGATCATTGTGGCCACCCCCGGAAGGCTGCTGGACCACATGAGCCGCAAAAACATCCGTCTGGACTTTGTCCACACCATGGTTCTGGATGAAGCCGATGAAATGCTCAAGATGGGATTCGTGGAGGATGTGCAGAAGATCATCGACAGCACGCCGGAATCCCGCCAGCTGGTGATGTTCAGCGCCACCACCAACCAGGATGTGCTGACCATCTCCTGGAAGTACCAGCACGATCCCATTCAGATCACGGTTCCCCCCAGGAAGGAGGACAAGCCGGACATCCGACAGTACATCGTGGAGACGGATCAGAAGAAGAAATTTGATCATTTCCGCTACCTGCTGGACATCATCGACTATCACCGCTTCATGGTGTTCTGCAACACCAAGGGCATGACCTCCATCCTCTGCGAAAAGCTCCAGCGCCTGGGATACAAGGCGGAATGCCTCCACGGGGATGTGAAGCAGTCCATTCGCGACAGGGTCATGCAGGATTTCCGGCGCGGCAAGTTCGAAATCCTGGTGGCCACGGATGTGGCTGCCCGCGGCATCGACGTGGACGATGTGGATGTGGTGATCAACTATGATCTTCCGGAAAAGAACGAATACTATATCCATCGGATTGGAAGAACCGGAAGAGCAAGAAAAAGCGGCGTCAGCTTCTCCCTGGTCTGTTTCCGCGATCTTGTCCGAATGGATGAGGTGCTCAAATACACCAATGACGTGAAGCCTGTCACCCTGGTCGTGGATGATGAAATGGACACCCTGTGCGTAAAGGAGACCGGGGAGCCCTTTATGGAGACCCTCTGATTCCAGAGAGGGAAGTGACGCCTTCTCCAGCGGCAGCACAGAGCACAGAGAGGCAGCAGAGAGTCCGGCAGATACAAAAAACCGGAAACGTATTTTCCGGTTTTATCCACAGGATTTCTTGTCATTTTAGAAAAGCTGTGATATGATTGGCCTGCTTCTCAGAAGATAATCCAACTAGATGGCGAGGAGGAAAAGAGCATGAGCGACGAGATTGAGAAAAACGTAGAGGAGAACGACAACATTATCGTGCTGACGGATGAAGATGGCACGGATATCGAGTTTGAGTTCTGCGCATCCATCGAGTACGAGGGAGACGAATATGTGGTCCTTCTGCCGACGGAGGAAGACGATGCCGAGGTGGTGATTCTCAAGGTCGTCGAAAGCGAGAATCCTGAGGATGAAGACGCCACCTATGTCGGAGTGGACGATGACGAGGTCCTCGAAGCGGTGTTTGAGCGCTTCAAGGAACAGGCCGGAGACGAATTTGACTTTGATGAGTAGTCAGCAATGACCACAGCTTCACATCCGAGAGATGTGAAGCTTTTTTTAGGGAGCCAAAAAAGAAAAAAGCCCTTGCTTTTCAAGGACTCTTGGCTGGTGCTGATGGCGGGACTCGAACCCGCACGCCGGTCAGGGCAGGGGATTTTAAGTCCCCGGTGTCTGCCATTCCACCACATCA
>OMRS01000416.1 GCA_900313545.1 uncultured Eubacteriales bacterium
AAAAAAGGCGCCGGGAGCCTGTCCCTGCCCGTTCCCGGGGCCGCTTTGGAATCAGGGCGGAAAACGACGGGCCGGAACGCGGGTGCTCCGAAGCGGGTGCACCGGCGCCCGCAGTCTGATCCCGGGGACCGGATTGCGGGCATGCCGCGTAAGGATCAAGGGACTGAAAGGGAAGGAGAAGCATTGGCAATGAAGAAAGTCACGATCATATGGTCCAGTCCGAACATGGACGGCCTGACCGCCTCGGCAAAGAACCAGATTCTGAGCGGTCTCAAAGACGCGGGCGCTCAGGTGACGCAGATCCACCTGAACAGACGGAAGCTGGAACACTGCAGAGCCTGCGGCAACGGATGGGGGTCCTGCAGAAAGAAGGGCTCCTGTGTCATTCAGGATGATTTTGCGGGGATCTATCAGACCCTCACGGAATCTGACGGCATTGTCTGGATCAGCGCGGTCTACTGGTCGGAGATGACGGAGACCTTCAAGGCATTCTTTGACAGGCTCCGTCGCTGTGACGCGTCGCACAATCAGTATCTGGCGGAAAAACGCTGTGTGCTGATCGCCTGCGCCGGCGGCACCGGCCGGGGAACGCTGGAATGCCTGACGCAGATGGAACGGGGGCTGACGCATATGGGGATGCGGGCATATGACCGCATCCCGGTGGTGCGTTACAACCGGGCATATATCCTGCCTGCGCTCTATGAGGCCGGAAAAACCTATGTGGAGCGTCTGGAGAAAGGGTTCGACATGTACTACTGACAGGCGGAAGTGAGCGCAGGGGGAAGGACGCGGGCCCTGATGCAGAGGGAGCGGAAAACCGGCAGGGGGCAGGACAACTGGAGCCTCCCGGCCGGAAAACCGCACGGCTCCCCGGGCGCCTGGCCGCCGGCTTGCGGACGGTCAAAACCCGGCGGACCTGTCGGTGCCGGACCGATCCGCCCTGCCTGATTCCGCCTTCAGGATGGAGACGCCCGGGGAAGGCATTCCTGCGCATCCGCGCAAAACCCGCCGCAGGGCGTCTCTGAGGGATCCACAGGGCAGGCGGAATGACTGCCGCATCCAAAGAACAATCTGATGAACTGGCAAGGAGGAACACCCATGGAATTCAAAGAACTGATTGATGCGCGCCGGAGTGTCCGGAGTTATGAGTCCGGAATTGAACATGATGCGCTTGTGCAGATCCTGAAGGAGGCCCAGAGGGCGCCTTCCTGGAAAAACCAGCAGACTTCCCGCTGCTATGCGGTTGAAACGCCTGAGATTCTGGAGGATCTCCGCGCCGCGGCGCTGCCTTCCTTCAACCGGAACAGTTCCGCGCATGCCGCGCTGATTGTGACCACCTATGTCAGGAATGTCGTCGGCTTTCAGGAGGGAAAGCCGGTGAACGAAATCGGGAACGGCTGGGGCGCGTATGACCTGGGCCTGCATGACGCGTACCTGACGCTGGCGGCCAGAAACGCCGGGTATGATACCCTGATCATGGGTATCCGTGATGCGCAGAGCATTCGTGACAGGCTGAACATCCCGGAAAATGAAGAGATCATGTCCGTGATCGCCGTGGGCAAACGGAGCGCAGATGTCCCCATGCGGCCGCGCAGGGAACTGGATGAGGTCGTCAGGTTTTTCTGAAAACCATCAAGATCAGCGCCTGTGATCAGGGAGAACCCATCACCGCGGGCAGGAGCGGGAAACCGGCATGCAGGCGGAGAAAACGAAAGAGCGTCCGGGACACCCCCGTGATTCTCTTTATGGTCCAATCAAAGAAACGATGGTATCTGCTGCAGGCAGATACCGTCGCCAACTGCTGCCGCATCGGTGCTGTTCCGGTTTATGGGACGGTAAACATACGCTTTTGCAGACAGCCCCTCCCTGTGTCAATTCGCTAGAAGAGACATATACCATATGTGGTGTTTCGCGTTGACAACGCACCGTGGTATCCGTAGAATGGCTCCCGGTAAAACAATGCCGAAGGGGGGATGACGGGTTCCGTATGGCGGCCTGTCATACCCCGCTTCCCTGAAACGGTGCCCTGGGCAGACCGGTGCGGCCGGAATCACCTGAAAACCTCTCCGGCCGGTATCCCCGGCCCCTGCTGCAAAGAGAAGAAGCCGCACTGCGGGACACCCCGGAGGGATGATGTGCCGGATGAGCCCGGCTGATGAGATGTGGAAGCACCGGCAGCGGGTGATGACGGTTTTCAGGATGCCGGGCTGATCAGGGCCGGGGGAGAGGATATCGCCGGTACCGATGGTGGAAGGAATCATGAAGAAAGCTGAGGAGCGGATATGAGGAAAATAGCAGCGGCGGTTTTTGCCGCCATGTTGATCCTGGCAATGACGGCGTGCGCTTCCGGGGAGGAGCCGAACAAGCAAAGCAGCACGGCGGAACAGTCTGTTTCGTACCGCTATGCGGAATACCCTCTTCAAAGAAACGGCATCGATCTGCATCTGGACCGCATGTCGGTCACGGGGACGGATCCGGAGAGAAACATCCTCCTGGTCCATGGCGTCACGTATTCCTCCCATGAGTTTGATATCGACTATGAGGACTACAGCCTGGTGCGGTTTCTCGCACGGGAGGGCTATGCCGTATGGCGGCTGGATATTGCGGGATTCGGCCAGTCTGAGGAAGTGGAAAACGGCTTCCTTCCGGATTCTGATTATGCGGCAGAGGATATTCGCGCCGCTGTGGAGAAGATCTGCGAAGTATCCGGGCAGGATCAGATCGACCTGCTGGGCTGGAGCTGGGGGACGGTGACGACCGGCCGGTTTGTGGCCGGCCACCCGGAGCATATACACAGGCTGGTGCTGTATGCGCCGATCCTGAGCGGAATTGGAGAAGCCGAGGTAACGGAGCCGTTCCATCACAACACATGGGAGCATGCGGCGGATGATTTCCAGAAGAAGGAAGACGGGACAATTGACGATTCGACCGCGGACCCTGTTGTCGTTGAACTGATGTGTTCAGGCTCCTGGCACTATGACAAGGAGTCAAGCCCCAATGGCGGCAGACGGGATATCTGTGTGGACAAAGCACAGACGCTGATCGATCTGAAGAAGATCACGGTGCCCACGCTGGTGATATGCGGGGACAAGGATCCCTATCTGGATTATGACCGCGTGAATGCGGTCCTTGACGACCTGCCTGACGGCTCCGCGCTGGAAGTGATCGGGGGAGCGTCCCATGTCGCCTATATTGAAAAACCGTATTACCGCGATTTCCAGAACAGGCTGATCGGGTTCCTTGGCGGCACGCAGACGGCGGATGACGGGAATCATGTGCTGGATGCGATCCGCAGAAGAGGTGTGCTGAAGGTGGGGACTGCAGGGGACTATCCGCCGATGTCCTTTCTGGATCCGGAGACGAACACCTGTACGGGGTTTGATGCGAAGCTTGCGGAGGACCTGGCTGCCTCTCTGGGCGTGGAGACTGAGTATGTGAAAACATCCTGGCCCACCCTGATGGAGGATACGCTGGCCGGGAAATTTGATCTGGCGATATGCGGCATTACGGTCACGGATGCCAGAAAAGAGCAGGCGCTGATGTCCAAAGGATATCTGGAGAATGGAAAGACGGTTCTGTGCAGGGCAGAGGACGCAGACAGGTATACCTCACTGGAAGCCATCAACCGGCCGGAAGTCCGTGTGATGGAGAACCCCGGCGGACTGAATGAGAAGTTCGCCCGTGAGAATCTTCCCGATGCCACGCTGATCATACATGATGTCAACCAGGAGATCCCGGGACTGATTGCTTCCGGGAAAGCGGATGTCATGATCACGGAAGTCATCGAAGCAGGGTACTGTGTGGGGCGGGATGAGCGGCTTGCCGCACCTCTGATCGCCGAGCCGTTCACGCATGGTCAGCTTGGCGTGCTGATGCCGAAAGGATCGGAAGACCTTCTGGAGTATGTGAATCAGTTCCTGGAAGAAGAAGAAAAGACGGGCCGGACCGCTGAACTGGCGGAGGAGTTTATATTTCAACATGTAAAGGAAGAAATGGACGAAGCTGCCTGATGAGGGCCCCGGGAAGAAAACCGGAGCAGGCAGTATGCGGATGTAAAGGAGGCAATTATGAAGAAAACAGCGGCGGCGGTTCTTGCCGTGATGTTGATGCTGTCACTGGCGGCGTGCGCGGGTGCGGAAGCAACAGCCAAGACCCAGGGGCAAACGCGAACTGAAACAGCCACGCCGGATGCCGACTGGGATCTCCCGGAAACGACAGCAATGACGGAGGAGGTTGCAGCGGTTTTTGACAAGGCGATGGAGGGACTGACCGGGGTCAGCTACGAACCGGTCGGGTTTCTGGGTCAAAAGGACGGCGTGTATTGCGTCCTCTGCCGGGCAGTTGTGGTGTATCCGGATGCAAAACCGTATTACGCGCTTGTCTATGTGAGTGATGAAAAGCTCATGAACATCTGGGACATCTGGATGGGGGCGCATGCGGAAAAAAAGTAGATGGCGGGGGAAGAATGCCGCGGTCATCAGAACCCGGCACCGCTCCCGTATCCACACCAGTTCACAGAAACAAAAGGCATGAGAAAGAGCGGAGGATTGAAGATCCTCCGCTTTTCGTTATGTTTCACTGGTGCAGTTCCTCCCTGCGGATACCGTGCAAGAGGAAGACACTCAGGAGGCTGCTGCATGACCTACTCATCTATTCCTTCCTTTTGTTTGAATTGCACCAGCATTATGAAGGAAAAAGATGACTTTTTCAATATGTTTCTACAGAAGAAATCGATCTACGAAGCGGAAAAAGCAGCAATAACAGGAAG
>OMRS01000415.1 GCA_900313545.1 uncultured Eubacteriales bacterium
CCCAGGCCCAGGGTGGGAAGAATCGCCTGAGGATTGGAGACCGTCTTGGCCACACCACCCTCGATGAGCAGATGCTTGGAAATCGGGTAGGTGTAATTGCTGGTGGGTTCCTTGACTTCCGCCAGCAGCGTGTTCACGCTGTAGAGGGTCAGCCAGTTGAGCATGATGCAGGAGATGACTTCATTCACATTCCGGTAGGCCTTCAGCACGCCGGAGAGAGCGCCGATCAGCGCGCCGGCAAGAACCGCCATCAGCATGCAGGGCAGCCATCCCCAGCCCAGCTTCACCGCGCAGAAGATGCATGCCCCGGCTCCGCCCACGTACTGGCCCGCCGCGCCGATATTGAACAGACCCACCTTGTAGGCAAAGAGCACCGACAGGCTGCACATGAGCAGCGGCGCGGTCTTGACCAGGGTATTGCCCAGGTTCTTCATCTGGCTGGCCGGCTTGGAGTAGGTCAGGAAGTTCTTCATAATGGCCTGGATGGCCACAGACGCTCCGGAAGGATTAATGATAAGCAGAACGACAAAGCCCAGCAGCAGGCCCAGAATAATACAGATCAGAGATGCCAGGAAAGTCTGAAATCCCGGATTGCGAAGCAACTGTTTTTTCGGCTGCATGCTCATGCTCCTTTCTTGTCCGGATCCCGCTTGGCACCGGCCATATACAGGCCCATTTCCTTTGGATTGGTCTTCTTGGGATCCAGTTCACCCACGATCTCGCCTTCGTACATAACCAGAATGCGGTCAGATACATCCAGCACCTCGTCCATCTCCAGAGAAACCAGCAGCACCGCATTGCCCCTGTCCCGATGGGCGACGATCTCTTTGTGAACAAATTCAATGGCGCCCACGTCCAATCCTCGGGTCGGCTGTACTGCCACAAGCAGCTTCGGGGCCTTGTCAATCTCACGGGCAATGATGGCCTTCTGCTGGTTGCCTCCGGACATGGAACGGGCAATGGTTTCCGGGCCCTGGCCCGAACGGATGTCAAATCTCTCGATCAGCTTCTGCGCATACTTGCGGATGCTGTCCCTGCGCAGGAAGCCCAGGCTGTTGAATTCCGGCTCGAAGTAACGCTGCAGCACCAGATCGTCTTCCAGCGTGTAGTCAAGCACCAGACCGTGCTTGTGCCGGTCCTCCGGAATATGGCTGAATCCGCGGATGGAACGCTCCCGGATGGACGTCTTGCTGACGTCGATTCCCTCATAGACGATCTTGCCCTCCACCAGGGGCTCCAGGCCGGTCAGCCCGTAGACGAATTCGGTCTGCCCGTTTCCGTCAATCCCCGCAATACAGACGATTTCGCCCGCGTGCACATCAAAGGTGACATGCTTGACCGCATTGTTCTTGTGCGCCTTGGAGGCCACCGTCATGTTCTCCACATGCAGGACGACTTCCCCGGGATGCGCTTCCTGCTTCTCCACATGGAAATTCACATTGCGGCCGACCATCATGGCGGACATCTCTTCCATGGTCACATCGCTGGTGTTCACCGTGCCGATATAGCGGCCCTTGCGCAGCACGGTGCAGCGGTCAGCCACCGCCTTGATTTCCGCCAGCTTGTGGCTGATGAACAGGATCGACTTGCCCTCCGCGCGCAGGTTTCTCATGATCTGCATGAGTTCCTCGATCTCCTGCGGCGTCAGCACTGCGGTAGGCTCGTCAAATATCAGGATTTCATTGTCCCTGTAGAGCATCTTCAGGATTTCGGTACGCTGCTGCATGCCCACCGTGATGTCTGAGATCCTGGCATCCGGATCCACCTGCAACCCGTATTTTTTGGACAGCTCCACCACGCGCCGCCTGGCCTCATCCTTTTTCAAAAGCCCCATCTTGCTCGTGGGTTCCACGCCAAGAATGATGTTGTCCAGCACCGTAAAGCATTCGACCAGCTTGAAATGCTGATGCACCATGCCGATGCCCAGGTCGTTGGCATCATTGGGGTTGCTGATCTTGACCTCCCGTCCGTCCTTTTTGATGATTCCCTCCTCGGGCTGGTACATCCCGAAAAGGATGCTCATCAGTGTGGATTTTCCTGCCCCGTTCTCCCCCAGCAGCGCGTGAATCTCTCCTTTTCGCAGCTGAAGGGTGATGTTGTCATTGGCCAGGATACCTGGAAATCTCTTTGTGATATTCAGCATCTCTATTGCGTATTCGCTTCCCAAGTCTCTTCCCTCCTCTTTGGATGTCCATGCCTTCTCCTGGGAAAAAGCACTTCTTCCTGTTTTTTCCACCGGTTCCGCATCCCGGCTTTTGACAAAAGCCTCCATATACGCACTGCTGCATAAACGGAGGCTTGTGTCAAAAGCCCGAGAGCAGTTTTCTGCCCTCGGACGAGTCAATTATTTCACGGTTCCGCGGTCATTGACCGTAATGGTCACGGCGGGCATCGCATCAATCGCATTGGACACGGTCACTTCACCCTTGAACATCTTGGCAACAAGCGCCTTGTAGTCGTCCTGGGTAAATCCGTCACCAAACTGGGTGCTCGCAGCAATCTGGACATAGTTGGCTTCCGGATCCTCGCCCACCAGGCCGAGGTTGTCAACCTTGCCGCCAAACTCATCCCACTTGCCGTCCTCGATCGCCTTCAGCAGGGTCTTCACCGTGGCAGACAGGCCCTTCATGGCGCTGGTCAGGGTGAGTCCGGGGGCATTGTAGGTGGTGTCGATCTGGGCAGCCTGGTCCACGTCAACGCCGATCACCTTGGCGCCGTCAACCTTCTTGGCAGCTTCCGCAGCGGAGGTATAGATGCCGCCGCCGCAGGCAAAGACCACCTGCACGCCCAGCGTCTGGTACCAGTTGTCCATATAGGCGGTGATGTCGGCATCGCCATAGAACTGGTTGCCGTACACATATTCCACAACCACATCGTTCAGGCCCAGTTCAGCAGCCGCAGCATTCGCGCCCTGCACAAAGCCATAGCCATAGCGGACAACGGCGGGAACCGCCATGCCGCCCAGGTAGCCGAGGTGCTTGTAGCCCAGCTTCACAGCCGCATAGCCGGCCATGTAGCCGCACAGTTCTTCCTGATACACTGCGCAGTAGACGTTCTTGGCCGGCTCCGCGCCGCCCAGATCACCGGAGCTCACATCCAGAGCGATGATCTTCACGTCCGGATAGACATCCTGAACCTCAGCCACGGTCTCGCCAAAGGCATATCCGGGCATGACCAGGACGTTGTAATCCTCGTCAACAGCCTTTTCCACCATCGCCACGCGCTCAGCGGTGGAGTCACCGGCAGGCTTGTAGTAGGTGAATTCGATGTTGTTGGCTTCGCAGTAGGCCACGCAGGCTTCATAGGTGGTCTGATTGAAGGACTGGTCGGTAATGTCGCCGTAGTCGGTGATCATTGCCACGCGGATGCCGTCCGCCATTGCCGCAAACGCGACGATTGCCAGAGCCAGGGTAAGAAGAACCGCAACAAACTTTTTCATGATTCTGTCATCCTTCCATACATGTACTCGGGAATACTTGCCGACAGGATTATTATAGCAATTCCTGCCCCCTTTGAGAACCCGAAACGTCCGAAATTTTTTCCCTCCGGCTCCTGCTTTTGCCGCCCTTTTCCCCCCGAAGGTCCGGGCGCAGACCTGCTTTCCCGCTGCTGTCCGGGCTTTTTCTTTTCCCAAACGCCCCGCAGCCTGCCTGAAAAAAAGGAACCGCCTTTGTCAGGCGGTTCCTTTTTTTCAGGGTGCTTACTTGGCAAACTCGGTCGCCCGGGTTTCGCGGATCACATTGACCTTGATCTGTCCCGGGTACTCCATCTCCGCCTCGATGCGCTTGGCCACTTCGCGGGCCAGCACAATGGTTCCCTCATCGTTGATGTCCTCGGGCTTGACCATGATGCGGACCTCGCGTCCGGACTGGATCGCAAAGGACTTCTCCACGCCCTGGAAGCTGGAGGCGATCTCCTCAAGTTTCTCAAGACGATGGATGTAATTTTCAATGGACTCCCTGCGGGCGCCGGGACGTGCCGCGGAAATCGCATCCGCCGCCTGCACCAGCACCGCCTCCACGGTCTGGGGCTCGATGTCATTGTGATGGGCGGCGATGCAGTGAATAACCTCGGGGGATTCACGGTACCGCTTGCAGAGCTCCACACCCAGCTCCACGTGGGTGCCTTCCTGCTCATGGTCCACAGCCTTGCCGATATCGTGAAGAAGTCCCGCCCGCTTGGCCAGCTGGACATCCGCACCCACCTCGGCAGCCATCAGTCCTGCCAGATGGCACACCTCAATGGAATGTTTGAGCACGTTCTGTCCGTAGCTGGTCCTGTAGCGCATCCTGCCCAGCAGCTTGACCAGCTCGGGATGGATACCGTGCATGTTGGTGTCAAAGACGGCCTGCTCGCCGGCCTCGCGGATCTGGTTGTCCACCTCACGGCGGGCCTTCTCCACCAGTTCCTCGATTCTCGCCGGATGGATCCGGCCATCGGCGATCAGCTTTTCAAGGGCCAGACGGGCCACCTCGCGGCGAACGGGATCAAAGGCGGAGACCACCACCGCCTCGGGCGTGTCATCGATGATCAGGTCCACGCCGGTGGCGGTTTCAAGCGTGCGGATATTGCGTCCCTCACGCCCGATGATGCGTCCCTTCATGTCCTCATTGGGCAGGTTGACCACGGAGACCGTAGTTTCCGCCACATGGTCCGCAGCGCAGCGCTGGATGGCCAGGGTCACGATGTTCCGGGCCTTCTTGTCCGCCTCATCCTTGGCCTTCTGTTCAATTTCGCGAACCATGGCGCCCGCGTCGTGATAGGCTTCCTTCTGAATCCGCCCGATCAGGATATCCCTGGCCTCAAACTGCGTCAGTCCCGCAACGCGCTCCAGCTCGGCATCCGCCTTTTTCCGGGTTTCTTCCGAGATTTCCCTTGCGCGTTCCGCTTCCTCCTTCTGCTTGGCCAGATATACCTGCGCCTCCGCAGTCAGCTTTTCCAGGTCCTCCTGCTTCTTCTCTATGCCGATCTCCCTGGCATCCAGGGCATCCGCCTTCTTGTCCAGCTGTTCTTCCCTCTGGGCAACCCGCCGCTCGGACCGCTGCACCTCGGCGCGGCGGTCACGAACCTCGCGGTCCAGTTCATTTTTCAGGCGGATAACCTCTTCCTTCGCCTCAAGAATGCTTTCCTTCTTCTTCTCTTCCGCCTTGCGTTGAGCGTCATCGAGGAGATTGCGCGCATATTCTTCCGTGCGCCCGATCTTTCTTTCCTGCACGTCTCTGCGGTAAACATAACCAGCCGCCCCGCCCGCAGCCAGAGCAACCAGAATTCCCAGAATCGTTAAAAAAACCGACATCCTTCACACCCTTTCTACATAAAGTTCTAATTCTAACTCAAGCCGGATGGCCCGGCGCAGTGTGAAGGTTGCCGTTGACGCACGAAAAACACGCCCTGAAAAGACAGCTTTACGTACAGCAGCATGTATTCAATTGTCTATATAAAAGTCCCCTGGTATCCGTGTCTACGGCTGTTTTTCCTCCCATCCAGGGGCGTTTCACCCCTGTCCAGTTGCTGATCAAGCTCAGAAATAACCAAACCCCACCCAATCAATTGCAGTCGTTGTGACCCTTTCCCGAAGGAACAGTATATATAACGGACAAAGTCCGAAAACGTGACAGCTCTCACACTTCACAAATGCTGTCCACATTTTAACTACGACGATACACAGTGTCAAGTTTTTCATGAGATTTGCATTCCCGGCTGCAGGCCCCACCGGCCCGGCAGATCCTCTTCATCCGCGGGTTTGACAGGTACAAAAAAAGCCGCGGCAGTGCCGCGGCTTCCGGGTATATTACTCGTCGTCGTCTTCCAGTTCGGACTTGCGGGCCTCGATGATCTTGTCCGCGTTCAGCTGCGGCACTTCCTCATAGCGCTCAAAGTTCATCCTGAAGCTGCCCTTGGCCTGGGTGATGGAACGCAGGTCAGTGGCGTACTTGAACATTTCCGCCTGAGGTACTTCAGCGGTGATGATCTGCTTTCCGCCCAGCGGTTCCATACCCAGGATCCGGCCGCGGCGCTTGTTCAGGTCGCCGATGATGTCGCCCATGTACTCGTCCGGCACACTGACTTCCACGTGCATGATGGGCTCAAGCAGGACCGGGGAGGCCTTGATGCACTGCTTGTAGGCAATGCGCGCCGCGGTCTTGAAGGCCATTTCGGAAGAGTCCACCGGATGATAGGAACCGTCATGCAGCTTGGCATGCAGTCCGGTCATGGGATATCCGGCCAGAACGCCCTTCACCAGGTTCTCGCGCAGTCCCTTTTCAACGGAGGGAATGAAGTTGCGGGGCACAGCGCCGCCCACAACCGCGTCTTCAAACTCAAAATCCACAGACGGATCCGCGGTGGGAGAAAACTCGATCCACACATCGCCGAACTGGCCGTGTCCGCCGGACTGCTTCTTGTGGCGTCCCTGGACATCGATGGTCTTGCGGATGGTCTCCCTGTAGGCAATCTTGGGATCCTTGAAGACGGCTTCCGCGCCGAACTTGGACTGCAGCTTCTGCCGGATAATCTCCAGCTCCAGCTCGCCCTGGCCGCTGATCAGGGTCTCCGTGGTCATGGGATCCTTGGCCACGATGACATCGGGCATTTCCTCGCACAGACGGGCGAGTCCGGAGAACACCTTGTCTTCCTCGCCGGCTTTTTTGGCATAGACGGCCATGGAGATCTGGGGTGCCGGGAACTCGATGTCGTCATACTGGATCGGCTTGTTCGCCTCGCTGAGGCTGTCGCCGGTGGAGGTGTACTGCAGCTTGCTCAGGGCGCCGATGTCGCCGGCATTGAGAGAATTGACGGGGGTCTGCTTCTTGCCGCGGATCACGAACAGGCCGGCTGCCTTTTCCGCCTTGTCCTTGTTGGCATTGTAGAGGGCCGTCTGCGGCGTGAGTACGCCGGAGATCACCTTGACCAGGGACAGCTTGCCCACGAACGGGTCGGCGATGGTCTTGAAGACCTGGGCCGTGAAGCTCTCGGTGGGATCGGAATGGCGGATATGCACGCTCTTGTCCTTGGGATTGGTGCCATGATAGGTCCGCTCCATGGGAGAGGGCATATAGGAGGCCAGTGCGAACATCAGCGGGCGCACGCCCTTGCCGTCCACGCCGGATACCGGTGCAACGGGAACAATGTCGCCGCTGTAGATTCCGGCGGACAGGCCGCGCAGCATCTCTTCCTCACTCAGGCGTCCCTCGTCAAAGAACTTCTCCATGAGCTCCTCGCTGGTGGAGGCCGCAGCTTCGTGGCAGGCATCCAGCGCCTGTTCCACCCTGTCCTTCATATCTTCCGGAACCGGGATCTCCTTGCGGTCCTTGTGCACGCCGGTAAACGCCTTGCCGCTCAGGACATCCACAACGCCCCTGAAGCTGGTGCCTTCACCGATGGGCAGCACCATGGGCACGATGCAGGAGCCGTACACCTCGCGGAGCTGGTCAAGCACCTTCTCGTAGTTGACATGCTCACGGTCCACCTGAGACACGGCGATGAAACGGGCCAGACCATGCTTGCCGGTGGCTTCCCACGCCTTCTCGAATCCGGTGGAAATACCGGTGGCGGCGCTCATGACAATCAGGGCGCCCTCCACTGCGGACAGGGCTCCGGCAGCTTCGCCGGCAAAGTCAAAATACCCCGGAACGTCAATGAGGTTGATCTTCTTTCCGTGAATCTCCACGGGCGCTACGCTGGCGCTGATGGAAATATGGCGCTTGATCTCTTCGGGATCATAATCGCTGACGGTATTGCCATCTTCGACACGGCCCTGACGGTCGATTGCTCCGGAACAGTAGAGCATGGACTCGACCAGCGTGGTCTTTCCTTCAGAACCGTGCCCCAGCACAGCGATGTTGCGGATATCCTTGACCTTAAAATCCTTCATAAATTACAGCCTCCTTAGTCTATTCTCCGCTCCGCGGCATATAAAAACGGTGATTCAGCCGTTTTCCTTCGGCGAAGATTATATCAGAGAAGCAGAAAATTGAAAAGAAATTTGTTTTTTCAGTGCCCCGCACGGATTGTACCGCATGCCCGCCCGCAAGGCCGTCACTTCGAAAAAAACAGCGCCCCGAAGGGCGCTGCTGCAGGTCAGGTTCGTCCGTTGATCAGGCGCCTGCGCTTGGCAAGCACCCGGATTTCAGAAAAGCCTTCCTTCCAGAGTCTGGGATGGAACATCAGGAGCATGGGGAAGATTTCAAGGCGTCCCGCCAGCATGTCAAAGATCATGACCCACTTGGACAGCAGGGTGAAGCTCTCAAAGGAGCCGGAGGCTTCGGCCAGGCCAGGTCCGATATTGTTGAAGGTGGCCGCCACCGCCGTGAATGTGGTGACCAGGTCCCGGTTTTCCAGGGAAAGCAGCATGACCGACAGGGTCACAATCCCCACCACGCCCACATAATAGACCTGAATCGCGCGCAGCGTATCGTTCTCCAGTACCTTTCCCTCAAACTTGATCTTCCGGACCGCGCGGGGGTGAAGGAAGGAGCCCATATACACGCCGAACTGCTTGGTCATGCACACCACGCGGACCACCTTGGTTCCGCCGCCGGTGGAACCCGCACAGGCACCGATAAACATAAGCAGCACCAGAAGCAGCCGGGACAGGGAGGGCCAGGCATCAAAGGCCGTGGTGGAGAATCCCGTGGTGGTGATGATGGAGGCCACCTGGAAGGCCGCATTGCGCAGGTTGTGTTCCACGGAAAGAAGCCGGCTGAAGGTGTTTCCAAAGATCAGGAGCGTGGCCACGCCGATGATTCCCAGGTACCAGCGCATCTCCTCGCAGTGCAGGGCTTCCCGGATCTTCCTGAGGAACAGAAGATAATATACGTTAAAATTCACGCCGAAGAGGATCATGAAGACCGTCACGACCCACTGGACATAGGGGGAAAAGCCTGCCAGGGAGTCCTGACGGGTTCCGAATCCGCCCGTTCCGGCCGTCGCAAAGGAAATGCACAGCGCATCAAACAGGCCTGTCCCGCCCAGAAGCAGCAGAATCACTTCGACCAGGGTCATGGCCACATAGAGAAAATACAGCATCTGCGCCGTAAATCGCACCTTGGGCACCAGCTTGCCCACGGAGGGGCCCGGGCTTTCCGCCTTCATCAGCTGCATATTGCTTCCGCCGCTGACCATGGGCAGCACCGCCAGCAGGAAGACCAGCACGCCCATGCCCCCGATCCAGTGGGTAAAGCAGCGCCACATGTTCACGCAGTGGCTGAGGACCTCCGGATTGGGGACAATGCTGGTTCCGGTTGTGGTAAATCCGGAAACCGTTTCAAAAATGGCATCCGTCACACCAGTGATTTCTCCGCTGAAGAGAAAGGGAAGCGCACCGGTGACGCTCATGACCATCCATCCAATGGCGGTGGTAATCAGGCCGTCCCGGGCGGAAAAACTGATCCTCCGGGGCCTCGACCAGGTCAGGACAAAGCCTGCCGCGCCGCACAGAACCATGGTGATCAGAAACGCGAATCCCGATTTTTCCCCGTATACCAGCGCCGTCACGGCGGGCAGGCCCATCAGACAGGCCTGGAGCACCAGCATCCATCCCGTAATATAGATGACACTTCTCATCTCGCTCACCTCAGGACCATGGAGATGTCATTAAGACCGGTGTGCGTGGTGACAATGATCACATTGTCGTCCTCTTCGATGGTATCCTGTCCGCGGGGGAAGATGATCTTCCCCCGCCGGCTGATGCAGGCGATGAGCAGATTATCCTTCAGCTTGAGGGACATGATGGGTTTGCCGGTCACCGGCGATCCCTTGCAGATCCTGAATTCCAGCGCTTCCACACGGTTTTCAAACAGGTGGTACAGGGTTTCCACATTGCTGCCGATGGAGTTGCTCCGGGCGCGGACATATGCTGTGATTTCCTCCGCACAGATGTACTTGGGGTAGACCACGCTGCCCAGGTTCAGATCGTCGATCACGTCGTTGAAGGTAATCCGGTTGATCTTGGTGATGGTCTTGAGGCCGGGGATCTTTCTGGCATACAGGCTCATGAGGATGTTTTCCTCGTCGATGCCCGTCAGGGCCACGAAAGCCTCCGCCGTTTCGATCCGCTCCTCCCTGAGCAGCTGTTCGTCGCTGCCGTTTCCGCAAACCACCACGGCCCCCGGCAGCAGAAGGGACAACTCTTCGCAGCGCTGGGGATTGGCCTCGATGATGCGCACGTCGATGTGCTGCTCCAGCAGCTGCTGCGCAAGGTAATAGGAGGTCTTTCCGCCGCCCACCACCAGGCAGCTGTGCACCGCGCCGGTCTTCATGCCGATATTTTCAAATATCCGGTGAACATCCTTGGTTTTGGCCAGGATGGTAATCTGATCTCCCGCCTGCAGAAGAAACGTTCCTCTGGGTATGCTGACGGCCCCGTTGCGCTCAACCGCACACACCAGGAAGCCAAAGGAGAACAGTTCCCCCAGGTCCATGATGCTCTTGCCGCACAGACGGTTCCCGTCGGGAATCCTGAAGCGCACCAGTTCCGCGTGTCCCTTGGCAAAGGCGCTGACGGTGATGGCCTGAGGGCGGGAAATGATCCTGGCAATCTGGCGGGAAGCTTCCAGGTCCGGGTTGATGATCATGGACAGGCCCAGCTGCTGGCGCAGATAGGGCAGTTCCTCGCTGAATTCGGGGCTTCGGACTCTGGCAATGGCCGCAAGGTGGTCTCCGGTCTTCCGGGCAAGCACGCAGCACAGCAGGTTGACTTCATCCGATCCGGTCACCGCAATCAGCACATCCGCCTGGGGAAGTCCCGCCTCAATCAGCAGATTCAGGCTCAGCCCGCTGCCCTGAATGCCCATGACATCAAAGGAATCCGTGATATCGCTGATCACCTGGTCGCTTGTATCCACCACCGTGATGTCATGTCCCTCATAGCTGAGCTGTTCCACGAGACTGTGCCCGACTTTTCCGCATCCAACGATAATGATCCGGAAAACTTTGCCATTCTTCTTTTCCACTTTGTTCCTCCTGACCGGCGGCCGGTCTGCCTGCATTCTCGCATGTAGGATAATCCGCATTATAGCTATGGTATTCACCCGTGTCAAACCGCCCTGCCCGTCCGGCTTCAAAAGGCTCGTTCTCCTTCATCCCTGACGGCATCTGTCCGGTTGACTTTTCCCGCGTACAACCTATAATGGCTTTATCCGTGACAATTAAGGAGGGGTCCCATGCAGAACAATCCTGTAACCGCCGCGATTCAAAAATTCAAGTTCAACTCTTTCCTGATCGCCATCACCGAACTGGTTCTGGGAGTCTTCCTGATCCTGAATCCGAAGGCCAGCCAGAATGCCCTGTCCATGATCTTTGGCGCCATGGCCCTTCTGTACGGGGTGTTCAACATCATTTCCTATTTTAGTGAACACACCTCCTACACCGATGCCATCCGGCTGGTGATCGGCTGCGCCGTGGCCCTGGTGGGCATCATCTTCATCATCAAGCCCTCCATGCTCTTTGATTTCATCGGCACCCTTCTGGGGCTGTTCATCATGATCGGCGGCATCAATCAGGTTCAGCGCTCCATGGTCCTGCGCCGCATCGGCTATTCCCACTGGTTTGCGGCACTGGTGTCCGGCATCCTGATCATCATTCTGGGTCTGACCTGCATCTTCTTCAGTTCCTTCTACGGACAGTTCCTTATGATCTTCATGGGAATCCTGCTGATCTATGAGGCTGTGGCCGACATTCTGATCACCCTGCAGATCCGCCGCATCATCAAAGAATGATCCCGCC
>OMRS01000414.1 GCA_900313545.1 uncultured Eubacteriales bacterium
CCAGCTGCGCTTTCTCCGTATCAGTGAAGGAGTCCGGGTCATAGTTTTCCAGAAAGGTGTACATGTCCTGGAAGGAGTCCATGATCCCCTCGAAGTCATCATCCCAGACATCCTGGAGGAAGTCGAGAATCTGAGCGGCGTTGGTGCACTCGCTCAGGGTCATCCCCTCGCGCCACTCGGGGGCTCCGTCCTCAAAACCGGTCAGGGCGAGGGCGTGACTGAGGGTACCGGCAGAAATCCCGTCGGCATCAGTCTCGTCATCCGCGCGGGCCAGGGCCAGGGACTGCCAGGGCAGCGCGTCGAGGAACAGCAGCAGGGAAAGCAGCAGACTGCAGATTCGTTTCATGTGGCGACCTCCCGTAAATGGATACTTGATATCCAAGAATTGTATGATATCTGCGAACAATTGTCAATTGAATTATAAAATTATTGTGCGCATTTTATCCCCGCCGGATAATCAAGGCGGGGGCGGCATCCCGGGGCCCGGGGAAAGCGTCCGGGCGCTGTTCCCTTTGGTCAGGCGTGCCCTGACCCATCCGGCGGGGCGCATCGCCCGGGTTTTCCGGCCCGGAGCGGGAGGGGGCCCTCCGGGGATGAACCGCGCCGCCTGCCGCGGGAAAGGGCTCCGGAGGGATTGAACAATCCGGGCGTCCGTGATAGAATCTGCCTGTTTTTTGCCGGGGCCCGGCCCCGGCGCCGGACAGAATCTGCAGAAATCGGAGGCGAGAATATGTCGATTGATCTTCAGTACCTGCTGTGGCTGCAGGACCTGCGCAATGCCACGGGAGGAATCTTTGACGAGGTGTTCAACGGCCTGAGCAAGTTTGCGGTGGACATCCTGCCGCTGCTGCCCTACCTGGTCCTGTGGGGGCTCAGCCGGGCCTGGGGCTACCGCTTCCTCCTCACCTACACCCTGGGAGACCTGCTCAACGGCGTGGTGAAGCTGACCGTGTGCGCGTACCGTCCCTGGATCCGCTCGGACAAAATCATCCCCGCGGGGGACTCCAAGAAGGCGGCCACCGGCTATTCCTTCCCCAGCGGCCATTCCCTGGTCGCCTCGACGCTCTTTGGCACCTCGGCCGCCGCGACCTGGAACCGGAAGCGGCGGGTGGCGGTGCTGTGCATCGCGCTGATCGCCCTGACCGGGTTCTCCCGCAATTTCCTCGGGGTGCACACGCCCCAGGACGTCGTCGTGGGCATCACGGAGGGCGTCCTCATGATCCTTGTGATCGGCAGGCTGATGAAATGGCTGGACGGGGATGAGAAGCGGACGAACCTGATGACCCTGGCGGGGGTCGCGGCGGTGGCCCTTGTCATTTTGTACATCAGCCTCAAGGACTATCCCCGGGACATGGTGGACGGCAAGCTGCTGGTGGACCCGGAGAAGATGAAGAACGACTGCTTCAAGGCCTGCGGCGCCACGCTGGGCCTGATGGCCGGCAGCTACATCGAGCGGCACAGGATCCGTTACACGGTGCCCGCGGGCGCCCCGCTGCTGCCCCTGCTCTCGGGCATCGGAGTGGCCATCATCTATGCCTGGAAGTACTATTTCGCGGGCGCGACCATCGTGGCGCTCATGGGACCCCACTGGGGCAACCTGGTGGCCCGCTTCATCCTGGTCTTCTTCGGCCTGGTCATCTGGCCGATGGTCATCCGCAGCTTCTGCGGGGAGCAGGCCCGGCAGGCGGCGTAACCGCGAAAGCAGCCCCGTTTAACCTCCGCGCCTTCCCGCCCGGCGGGGCTTTCCCCCGGGCGCGGGAAACCGGCATGGCCGATGACGGCCATGCCCTTTTTCTATTTGGCCCTTTTGCAGGCCGGACGGGGACGCTGCGCGGCGGGCGCCCCGCGGAAAGTCCCCGCCGGGGATGTTTTCCGTGCCGGAAATGGCGCCTTCCCGGGTTCCCGGGGCGGCCGGTTCATTTCCCGGGGAGGCTTCCCCGCAGCCGTGCGGCGCCTGCCCCGGCGCGAAATGTTTGTCCGGGTCTGTGAAATCCCCCCAAAGCGTGATATGATGCACACCGGACGGAGGTTTGATTCCACACTCCGCCGCGCGGAGGGAACAGCATGGGTGAACGAGC
>OMRS01000413.1 GCA_900313545.1 uncultured Eubacteriales bacterium
CCGATTCCGATTCCAGGAACTCCGTCAATTCCCTGGATACCATCCGTCGTCAGATCATGGTCAAGCGCATTCTGGAAAGCGCACTTGAAAGCCACAATGTCGAGGTCTTCCTTCAGCCTCTTTTTGACTGCTCCACCGGAAAGGTGATCGCGGCGGAGGCGCTGGCACGCCTGCGCGATGCAGAAGGAAACCTGATTTCTCCAGCTGAGTTTATTCCCATTGCGGAACAGACCGGTTCCATCATTCAGCTGGGAGAGCAGGTCTTTGAAACCACCTGCCGACTGATCCGGGAATACCGTCTGCCCGAAGCCGGCATTGGCTGGATCAATGTGAACCTTTCCCCCGTGCAGTGCATGAACGCTTCCCTGGTTCCGCGCTTTGTCGCTCTTCTGAAGCAGTATGGTGTCCGGCCCGAAACTGTACACCTCGAAATCACCGAGCAGGCCATCCAGGATGATGCGGTCATGACCCGGCAGATCATTGAGCTGCAGCACCAGGGCTTCCCCATCGTCCTTGACGACTACGGAAGCGGCTATTCCAACCTGAGCCATGTGAAGAACTATCCGCTCAGCGGCATCAAGCTGGATATGAGCATTGTCCGGGACTACTACATCTCGCGGGATGACCTCATTCCGCTGCTGGTCCAGGCCTTTAAGCGTCTCAACCTTTCCATCACGGCAGAAGGCGTTGAAACCGAGGAAATGGTGAGAATGCTGTCTGACATTGGCTGTGACTATCTCCAGGGCTTCTTTATTTCAAAACCTCTCCCCGCATCCGAATTCATCTCTATGTATGTCCAGGCGGTCTAAGCAGGGCCAAGCACTCCTGGCGGCTCATGCATCTAGCATCAGCCGCCTTTTTCTCTTCCCTTGCCCAGTCAGTTTCATGTTTCAATCGATTTTTGAAAGGAAAATCTGATGCAGTACTATGTGGATGCTGCCGCTTCCCGAAGCGGGGACGGCAGCCGGAACGCCCCCTTCAAATGGATTGATGATGCCGCAAGGGTGGCAGTGGCCGGAGATGAAGTGATCGTCCGGCCGGGAATCTATCGTGAGCATGTGATTCCCCGCCATCCCGGAAAGCCGGACGCTCCCGTGATCTTCCGATCCGAAGTCCCCCTGGGCGCCGTGATCACCGGCGCAGAACCCCTCCGAAACTGGGTTCGCCTGCGGGGGAATCTCTGGAGTACGGAGGTCTCCAACAGCCTCTTTGGAAACTATAACCCCTATACGACCCGTGTCTACGGGGACTGGTACTTTTCTCCCTCCATCCGTCATACAGGATCTGTCTTTCTGAACGGGCAAATGATGTATGAAGCGGATTCTCTGGAGGCGTGCGAAGCAGGAGCTCCGGATCCGTTTTCCTGGGTGCCGGAGGAATCCGTCTTCCAGTGGTTTACCTGTCAGAGGGGTGAGGTTACCGTGCTCTACGGAAACTTCCAGGGAAAGGACCCCAATGAGGAAAATGTCGAGTTCAGTGTCCGTCGCAACTGCTTCATGCCGGAGGTCAACGGCATTGACTACATCACTGTCAGTGGATTTGATATCCGGATGGCAGCCACGACCTGGGCGCCTCCCGCCGCCTATCAGGACGGCATGATCGGTCCCCACTGGAGTCTGGGATGGACCATTGAGGACTGCGAGATTCACCACAGCCGATGCTGCGGCATCTCTCTCGGAAAGTACATGGATCCTGAAAACGACATGTATTTTACCACCCGTCATGTCAAAAGCCCCACACAGATGGAGCGGGATGCCGTGTGCCGGGGACAGTACCACGGATGGCTCAAAGAACGCGTGGGCAGCCATCTCATCCGCAGATGCCACATCCATCACTGTGAACAGACAGGCATTGTAGGCCGCATGGGCGGAGTCTTCTCCACCATTGAGGACTGCCATATCCATCATATCTGCAACTCTCAGCAGCTGGGAGGCGCCGAAACAGCCGGCATCAAGCTGCATGCCGCCATCGACGTCACCATTCGCAGAAACCATCTGCACC
>OMRS01000412.1 GCA_900313545.1 uncultured Eubacteriales bacterium
GCCACTCTTTCAGCTTTCCCCGGCATCCGGAAAGCTGAACTGATGCAGATATTCCGCTTTCATTCACCCCCCCTTTCATGCTATACTCCACTCCATCATTTTTCGTATCACACTCCCGGGAATCCCCGCTGCTGGATTTTCGGGAGCTGAAACGGAGTTAGGAGCGGTAAAATGACCATACTTGTCAAAGCTGTCACAATCATTCTGTGCGGTGCAGATGTGAACAGCGGGCCTTTGCTGGATTCCGCCTTCACGATTCTTCTGGCCGTCCTTTACACCATCGGCCTGTGGCGGATTCTGGAACGTTCCGGGATTGCAGGCCGGTTTGCGCTGGTTCCGGGGGCCCGCGAGTTCATGCTGTCCCGAACGGCCGGAAGGGAACCTGAAGGAAAGGTCTACAGCATTTCCGGATTGCTTCTGAATATTCTGTCCCTCGTCATGCTCTTCCCCCTTCCCAGCAATGACTTCCTTCTGGTCATGATGGGTATCCTGGAGGTGACGGTGAACCTCGTTCACTTCATCTACCATATCCGGGTGATGAACGGGCTCATCGAGGTCTACGGCGTACGCAAGCGCTGGATCTGGCTGTGCCTGTTCCGCATCACCCGCTTCATTCCCATGCTGGTCTGGGGCACCAGCAAATCCTATGCGCCCATCTGGAAGGTGTCCGACATGGAGGAGGAGATGTCCCGCGTGGCCTCTCACGGCACGGCCCAGGTGATGGACAAGGGACTCACCGTCAATCTTGAGGAACGGTCCGTCTTCGAATTCTTCCGGAAACACACCCTTCTGCGGGATATCCACCTGAGCATTCCCCAGGGCCACATGGTTCTGCTCCTGGGCGGCTCCGGCGCCGGCAAGACCACCTTCCTCAACGCCGTCAACGGCTACGAGAAGGCCCGCGCCGAGGTCATGCTCAACGGCAGCAACATGTACACCGAATACAAGAAAATGCAGTATGAGGTCGGCTTTGTTCCCCAGAGCGAGATGATGCGCGGCAAGGATACCGTGCTCAACACCCTGCTGGATTCCGCCAGGCTGCGCCTTCCCGTTGATGTCTCCGATCAGCAGCGCCGCGATCGGGTCAATGAGGTCATGGAGATCTTCGGACTCACGCCCGTTCAGAACAGTCTGGTGGAAAAACTCTCCGGCGGACAGAAAAAGCGCCTGTCCATTTCCATGGAGTTCATCAGCAACCCCTCCCTGTTCATTCTCGACGAACCGGACTCCGGCCTGGACGGCGTCATGGCCCGGGAGCTGTTTGTGCAGCTGCGCAAGATCGCGGATGCCGGCAAGATCGTCATCGTCATCACCCATACCCCGGACCGGGTGATCGATCTGTTTGATGATGTCATCGTCCTGGCCAAGGACTCCACCCGTACCGGCCGCCTGGCCTATTACGGCAGCATTGAGGATGCGCGCAGATTCTTCGGACGCGATCACATGGAGCAAATTGTCAAGTCCATCAACCGCAGGGAAGAGGGCGGCGACGGTCTGGCCGATGAATTTGTGAAAAAGTATGCGGAGGTGCAGCATGTCTGAGAAATCCACCCTGCGCAGAATCCGGATCCGCCACCGCGGCCGCGGTTCTCAGGTATTTATCTACTTTGGAAAGCTGCTGAGGATGTTCGTCTACCAGAACGACTGGAAAGTGCTGCCCATGGCCGCCCTCATCGCCGGTCTTGTGGGCATGGTCATCCGCAAGCGGATGCTGATCAACATGGAAGGCTGTCTCATGGGCTCCTTCGCCCTGGTGTGCGTGTGCATCTGGAACGGCTGCTTCAACTCCATCCAGGTAATCTGCCGCGAACGGGACGTCATCAAGCGTGAACACCGCTCCGGCATGCACATCAGTTCCTACGTCTTTTCCCATATGCTCTATCAGGCGCTGCTGTGTTTGATGCAGACCGGAGTGACCATTTACGTTTCCCGTATGGCGGGTGTCCGGTATGATCTGGGCAAGCCCCTGATCACCAACTGGTTCATGCTTGACCTGGGGATTTCCATGTTCCTGATCACATATGGCTCGGACATGCTTTCCCTGTGGGTCTCCACGCTGGCCAAGACCACCACCGCCGCCATGACCATCATGCCCTTTGTGCTGATCTTCCAGCTGGTCTTCTCCGGCGGCATGCTGGCCCTGCCTGAATGGAGCAAACCTCTGACCCGTCTGACCATTTCCAATCCCGGACTGAAGGTCATCGCCACTCAGGCGGATTACAACAATCAGCCCTTGGTCACCATCTGGAACACCCTCCAGAAGATGGAGAATTCCGAAGTGGGCGGAACCGTCACCGTGGGCCAGGTGCTTGACCTGCTCAGCGACAACGGGAACTCCTTTATCCGCGACCTGCGCAGCAGGACAATCGGCGGAATCTTTACGGTCGGTGAACTCACCAGTGCCCTGGAGGAATCCGATTCCTACAAGGCCATCCAGTCTGAATCGATTGTTCCCACCCTCACCGTCCGCAAACTGCTGGAATCCCTCATGGGCCTGGAGGATGTGCAGCCCTATCTGGAAAAACAGCTGGTTCCCGGCTTCACCGCGGGGGGGTTCATCAAAGCCGCTCTGAAGAATAAAGACATGCAGGATATCCTCGACAAGCCCCTGACGCCCTCCATCACCGTGGGCGATGTGGTGGACAGGGTCAAATCCTCCGGCATCCTTGACAGGTACAGGGACATGCAGTTTGGCACGGTGACCACCGTGGGCGAACTGGTGGACAAGCTCGCCTCCTTCCCTCTCGTCAACGCCTACAGGGAGAAGGGCATCACCCTCAAAACCACCCTGGGCAAGATCATCAGCGCCATCGGGCCTGAAAAGGTGAAGTCCGTCATCCAGGCCAAGGCGGCCGAGGCCAGCTACAACAAGGATTACGAATTCAGCCCCTATAACGTGGTCGAATACTGGTTCGACCTGTTCC
>OMRS01000411.1 GCA_900313545.1 uncultured Eubacteriales bacterium
CCGGGAAGGGGCGCTTTGGCGGAGCACTTTGAGCGGCAGATCACAGGGATGTTTCTGCTCATGGCAGAGAATCCGCGGACGGTACCGGACCTGCCGCACAGGTGCCTGATCAACCTGAGGAAGGCAGAGCGCCGGTGCCTGCCTGCCGTCCCGGCTGTACCCGAACGGAGGTTTGCAGGCGGGACAGCGGCGTCTTTGGGGGATTCCTGTACCTGGCAGCACAGAAAACGGAGTGATGCAAGAACATCTTGCCTTTGAAGCCTGGAACCAGGCAAAGGCAAGATGTTCTTTGCTATGCGGCTGTGACATGAATGAGATCTGCGGAATCAGAGGAATTTGAAGGTTGAACGCACGCGGCGGAAGACATGCTCATAATAGGCATACCAGTCACGGGGCGCGGTCAGACGGATCTGATACAGGGAATTCCCGTGAGCGACGATGCAGATTCTGCCGTTCATCTGATAGGTCTTCACGCCGTCGCTGTACTCGGCCTTATAATAACAGTAGGAGCCCTTGGCATTTCCGACGGTCGCGCTGGAGATGGAACCATGGGAGAACGAGGAGAAGCTCTCGGAAAGAACCTCCAGGACGGATTCAAGCCGTGTACGGGCATCCGCCGCATTCTGAGAAAGTCCCATATTGACCTTTTCCACGGTGAGACGGCTTTGATAGCCGTTGACGTCCATGATCTCCTCGCGGGGCTCCACGAACTGGACGTTGGTGTCCATGGCCGTGCCGGGATTCAGATTCCAGCTGTAGGGAATGGAAAAGGAAACCCCCATATCCGTGTTTTCATAGGTCTGATAGACAAAATTCGGAGTGGGTGCCGGCGTCGGGGTGGGCTTGTCAATCGGATCGACGGCAACGGGAGTGGATGCGGGATCTGACAGCGAAACGGAAGAAAAATCCACGTGCAGTTCACCGGTCAGATCTGGCAGTCCGGAGGGGGCAGCAAGCCCCTGTGCAACGGGTTCCTCCTGGGTGAGCTCCTGCTGGGAAGGGAGCGTCTGAGGCAGATCGTTTTCCTGTGGAAGACTGGCGGGAGCCTGTGAACCGGGGGAGAAGATCAGCTCACTTTCCTCGGCGACGGAGGAGGCGGGCAGACTGGACTCAAAGGGAAGGGACTCGGCAAACGCTCCGCTGACAAAGAGGACTGCGGAAAGCATGAGGGAAATGAAAAGACGCATAAACTGAATCACAGCGGCGGACAGGACGCTGTGCCTCCTTCCTGACAAGGCTGCAAACTGGATTGCGGCTGAAGTCTTTATCATGGCTGAAGTATACCAGTCGATCCCCGGAATTGTCAATGAAACAAGGAGGGAACAGAAAACGGAGAGAATGATACAAGGAGGTCCGGACCACCGGATGTACGCTTTGACTTTTCACTTGTATTCCTGTAAACTCTGGCTTACGGGAATGATTATAGAAGTGATGATCCTGCATGATCAGCGCAGGAGCTTTGGGAGAGATCTGAACCCGGAGAAGGGAGGACCATTTCTGCACGCTGGACCTGCACGAAGTGAAAAAGAATGAAAAAAGAGGGAGTTTTGCTGATTGGCGCGGTTCTGATCTGTATCATTTCGCTGGCGTTTTGTTATGTGGTTCAGAAGGACGGATATCTGATCTATCTGGACAGTGACATGTCCTCAGAACTGATACTGGCCAGAGAACAGGCGGATACCGGTCATCTGTTTGAGAGACAATGGCTGTATTCAACGGAAGTGCACCTGATCCACATGAATCTGTTGTATGCATTGGGATTTTCTCTGACATCCTCTTACCAGTATGCCAGGATATTCGGGGTGTTGACCGGCTTTGTCCTGGCCATGGGATCGATGTTTCTGCTTCTGAGGCGGCTGGGACAGAAGAGGTGGGTTTCCGCGCTGACGGGAGCCATACTTCCCCTGACGCTCTCCACCATCTATGCCTCCAGCGTCTCCATTGCCGGGCATTATCTGCTGAGCATGTCATTCGCTTTTCTGGGAGCAGCCCTCTGGCTGGACAGCATCAGGAAACCGGCCGGGTGGCCGATTGTTCTGGGATATCTGGGAATCTGCTTTCTGAACGGATTTCTGACGGTCCGGCATGTGCTGTGCTTCATGGTTCCGATGATGGTCGTGGCAGCGCTTCGGTGGATCCGCTCGGGACGCAGGCCTGACAGGGTATTTTGGGTTTCCCTGGCCGGATTTGGCTCGTGCATCCTGGGGTATGGCACCGGAGAGGTGATTCTGCCAAGACTGTTCTTCAGTGGGGCGGGATC
>OMRS01000409.1 GCA_900313545.1 uncultured Eubacteriales bacterium
AGACTGTGATGCCGCAGCGTCACTCGTCTCCCTTAATGACTGATTTTATCGATGTCCGCCATCCGTAGGCCCATACGTCCTACATCGATACGGGTTTTATCGTTGCCCGCCAACCGAAGACGCACAAGTTCTGCACCTGTTCGGATTTTAGGTGTCAGCCACACCGAGAGGTTGACGCCTCTCTGCCAATCTCATTGTATGAGATTGAAAGCCGGGCGTCAACGGAAAAAGATGGCACAGAACAAATGTTTACAAAAAACCGCTGTAAACGTGGTTACAATCGCATTTTTGAGCAGCGAAACACTCACTCAGGGCTGTCTTGATCAGAGCCAAGAGAAGCTCGCTTTGTAACAGTTTCATTTTGGGCTGAGATACACCCGCTGTTAAGCATCTTCAATATACCCGTCCGGGCGGGTTTCCGTCAAGAAATATCTGCGGAGATTGAAAAAAATTGTAACTGTTCAGTAAAGGTGATATAGAACCACCCACGAAGGACATCGAAAACCCTTTCCTATGGCAACAATCCTTTCAATTTTATCATTTCATCCATTTGTCATCCTCACGACAGCGTCCTGCATTTAGTCCCTTTTCACCCGCTCTTCGAGCGGGTGTTTTCTTGTCTATGCCACTCTCCAAAGGCCATGTTTGTCAGATGACAAATTATATGAGTCTGATTTTGCACATCATTTGAGTCTTGGAGGGAAGCATCCGGAAATAAGCCCGGTGTGTCAGGATACCCTGCTGTAGACCGGGAATCCGGTCAGACAGTCCCGGGGTCAGATTTCATCCGGCCGGGAGAGATGATCGCTCTCAGCGCGGACCCTCCTGTCAGGGACCTGCCTGTACGGGTACCGGAGGGCCTTTCAAAAGCGCAGGCGGGATGCGGAAAACAGGAATGGAACGTTTTCCCTGCATAGCCGCATCCGGAACCGTGCGCCTTTTTTCGGGAGGGATCACAGTAGGACGAATGCTGTACTCCTGCAGGGGCAGGGATTATAATACAACCGGAAGATGCCGGAAGGCAGACGGAAAATGAGGTGAGTCACATGGTTTCAATGGCGTCCATGGTGTGCATGGGCATTTCATGCGGCATCTGCATGCTGCTGCCCCTTGTGCTGCTGATCGTGATCAGGCAGCGCACGGGAACGGGGTTCCTTCCCTTCTTTACGGGCTACGGCGTCATGTTTCTCTTTGCCCTGACGCTGGAGGCTGCCGTGCACCGCATAATTCTCTCCACGCCGGCAGGAACTGTCATTTCGGGGAACCTCTGGCTCTACGCCCTGTACGGGGGAGTCATGGCGGCGGTCTTTGAGGAGTGCGGAAGGCTCATCGCCTTTCGGACGGTGCTCAGGAAGCATCAGGATCGGGATGCGACCGCCCTCATGTACGGGGCGGGACACGGCGGCTTTGAAGCGATGGCCATCACCGGAGTGACCATGATCAACAACCTGATCTGGTCGTCGATGATCAACGGAGGGAATGCAGGACAGCTGACCGCCGGCCTGGAGGGGGAGCTTCTTGAGAAGGTCCAAAGGACCATTGCCGAGCTCACATCGATCAGCCCGGTTGTGTTCCTGCTTGGCGGAGTGGAACGGGTGTTTGCCATCGCGATGCACATTTCCCTTTCGGTGATGGTGTGGTTTGCGGCAAAGGGGAAGGGAGAGCCGAAGCTGTTCTTTCTGGCAATGGCGGTTCATGCGACTGTTGATGCCTGCAGCGTGATGCTCTCCGGGTCCGGCCTCCCCCTGGTAGCGATGGAGGGGATCGTCGGAGGGCTGAGCGTGCTTTGTGCCCTGCTGGCCAGGCGGATCTGGCTGCAGCGCTCCGGAAGTGCGGAAGGAAAGTGATTCTCCGGCCCAGATGCCGGAAAAGAAAGGAAGGAACGATGATGAAGAGGACTGCAGGTATGCTCCTGGCGCTGCTGCTGCTGGCGGCGGTCATTTTCGGGGCGGCGGCCGAGATTCCCAAGGTTCCGGGAGGGGATTTTGAAGCTCACGAGCTGGTGCTGGAGGGAGAAAAGAAAATCACCCTGTACACAGGGCCGGGAGAGGTCTTCAAGACCCGGAATCAGCTGACCCCGGGAACAAAGGTGATGAGCTTTGGCACGGAGGACGGCTATACCCTGATCTGCTACGAGGCGGGAAAGCACCAGTACCGGTTTGCATGGGTGCGGGGTGTGCTGGATGAACGTCTTTCTCCGGCGAAGCATGAAAAGACCCAGGTCATCCGGAAATCCTCCATGACGGATGATCCCCTGGGCAGACAGAAAATCTTCATCCATCTGCCTGTGGGACAGCCCGTGCGGGTGCTGGGCCGGATGGGCGAATGGAGCTATGTGGAAACCGAAGGCGCGGTGCGGAACCGGGGATTTATCCAGAGCGAGAGACTGGGCGCCAGGGTGACTGCCGTGGAGGATATGCTGTATCCCTTCAGGGAGGATGACCGGATGGGGTACATGGATGCCAAAGGAAAAACGGTGATTGACGCCGCGTACCGCTATGCCGGCGAGTTCCGCAACGGCTATGCTGTCGTCGTTCTGGAGGACGGCAGCGAGGGCATCATCGACCGGGAGGGCAAAACGGTCATTGACCCGAAGGAGGGATGGTCCTTCTCCGAGGGGTATGACGGGGGCTACTACGGGGGCCGGGAGACCGGCCTGATCGTGGGCTGCCGGACGGTGCGGGAAGCCGCAGAGAAAGAGGCCGAAAAAGCTGAACAGCAGGAGGACAAGACCGGCAAAGCTGAACAGCAGGAGGACA
>OMRS01000196.1 GCA_900313545.1 uncultured Eubacteriales bacterium
ATGCGGGAACACGCCGTATGAAGCCCGAATGAAATCCCCGCCATATCCCCCGGGCGGGTATGGGGCACGGCAGCCCCTCTGGACTGCCCCGCCGGGAAAGGGAGACCGGGCGCAAAACGCGGGAGCTACCGCTCTGACGCGAGACATGACAGCCCCGCTCCGGCCATTCCCATATACAGGATGAGGAGAACGGGCTGGGCCACATTCAAAAGGAAGCAGGGCAGAAACAGGAGAAGCCCCAGATAGACTCCGTCGGAAAACGGGGAGCGCTTCCGCTTTGCGCCCATTGCCATGAGACAGGAAAGATAAAACCCGGTCCAGGCGGCAAAACCCGCGAGGCCGCCGGTCAAAAGGAAATGCAGCGGTTGACAGTGCGCATCGTTGAGAATGCTTCCCTCGGGAAAAAAACGGCGGCCGCGGTCAGACAGATACGGCTCCACCGCCGGTTCCAGGCTGTCCAGCCCGCATCCCAGGAGCTTTTCGGGCAGGGGGAAATGCAGATATGCCCTCAGACATGCCCGATAAATATAGCCCCGTCCACCGCCCAGAGCCATGAGATTGAACTCGAGCGGCTCTTCCGGGGCCCGCTCAATCCCCATCAGGTTCAGGCGCCGAAGCAGCCCTGCCGCAATAATCAAAAGCGCGGCAAGTGCCAGGCACAGCATCCCCTCAAGCAGCCCCGGCCGGGGTGGAAGCGTCCCGGCGGATGCGCATTTCCGGATCAGACAGTACCCTCCGGAGAGGAGGAGAACCCCCGGAAGGAGGACCTCCCCGGCTGCAACAAACGCGTACAGGCCGGGAAACTCAATATACAGGGGGCTGAAATCAAGCAGGAGCTGCTGCATTCCCGGAAGCAGCAGAAGACAAACCCCTGTCAGAATCACCGCCCTTTGCATCGCTGCGGACTTTCCCCAGTTCAGGTACAAAAGCACCGGGCCGGAAAGCAGAAGCCCCAGAATGGCGGTGTCTGCGAGGGAACAGCAGATGCCCGCCCCGATGATAAGGACACAGGACAGCCCCAGGACCCGCTGGCTGCGGCCTGCCCCGCTGACCCACATGGAAGCTCCCTGGGAGAAGCTGAAGAGCAGCGCGCAGCCATAGAAGTTCGAATTGCCGATCGTGGAAAGAAAAGCGAGCCTGAAGGACCGGTCGATCCCTTCATACATTCCAAGGGGGTCGATTCCCATTGCGGAGAGGATTCCAAGCGCGGCGATTCCGGCCCCGCTCAGAAGCAGGAGCCGCTCAAAAAGCTGTTCGTGGAGATCTCCCGTGGCAATGCAAAAGCAGCCGGAACCGCAGCAGAGCAGAAAAATGAGTCCCGCGCTGCGCCCCGCTCCCTGCATGACGGCGTCTGAAAAGCCGTGAAGCGCCGCGCAGCAGCACCAGGAGAGCACTGAGAAGGCCAGAAAAAGAAGGGGCTGTTTCTGTTCCTGCAGCCGCCGGCCGGGCCATTCCCGGTTCAGGACACATGAAAGGAAAAACAAAGCGGCCAGGCACGGCATTCCAAGGATCAGGGCCTTGACCTTCACCGTGCTGATGTCATGGTACCCGTCGTGAACCAGCAGGGGAATCAGGCAGCACATGAACACTGCTGTCAGCGTTGTCACTCCCTTGTGAAGCTTCTTCATCCGGAGATTCTCCTTTGTCCTCTTGTCTTTTTCAGGGAGGTCCGCCCTTTGGCGGCGCGGCCTCTCCAAACCGGTTCCCCGTACAAAGTGCGCAGCCCGGAGAGGCTTTTTGATCCGGTCCGGTGTTAACCGAAGATCAGCCGGGTGAAGGATATCCGTCTGCGCGATCAACTCCCTGCCATCATCGTCCGCCTCTGCCATTTGGAAGTGCTCGCCAACGGACCATGCACTTTTGCTGACGCACATGAAGCCTGGCAAATCATTCTGCACCGGTTTGTCCGGCTGAATAAGGCGCGTCCTGAAGAAAAGCCTCAACTGATTTGAAGATTCAACCTGATTGTCACGATGCGGTTTTCATGCCGGAGGGTACGGTGCGCGCCCGGAAACAGCAAGATGCCGGCGCGACGGCCGGCATCCGGAAAGCTATGAGTTCAGAGATGACCGGGCAGGTGCTGTTTGCCTCAGCGCTCCGTTTTCCTTCTCCTGAAAATGACGAGGGCTGCAAAGGAAATCCCCAGTATGACAAAGAGAAGGACGGGTGGGAGGCCGGATTCTCCGGTCCGGGGAAGCGCATCGGCGGATGCCGCGGCTTCGGGCTGATTTGAACTCTTTACTGCGTAATATGAAAAGCCTTTGTGTGTGGTAAACCTGACCCCGTCTTCAAGGACGGACAGGGGCTCTGCCCCGATGACGGAGGGGTCATTGGAAAACACTTCATCGGGTGTTTGTGCGGCGTCATTCTCAAAGTGAGCGATCGTATAGTAGTTCTGTCTGCCACCAAGCATTGAAAACGGAAGAAAGATTTCCGCCACATTCTTGTATTTCATGGGCGATCCATAGGCGTTTTTCGGGCTGAAATAGATCCTGCGGGGATAGGTCCTGCCTTGTGATGTCGTTGGATTGCCTGAAGTTGCAACAATTTCGATTTTTGCAACATTTATAAGCTGATCTTCATCGTCGTAAGGTTCAACTTTTTTTAGTGCAACATAAGGTTTTCCGGACTTCAGGCTGTCGGTTCCTTCCTGCAGGAAACTCGTGCCGGCCAGTCTTTCTGGAGTCACCGAATATGCCTGTCTGACGGCCCCGGCCTCTCCCGGCGTGATTTCAGCAGCCGGTGCGCCGAATGCAAGAAGAACCAGGATGACCCATACTGCAAATCCAAGATTTCTTTTCATTGGAGCGCCCTCCTTTTTTTCTGCCTGACAGTGTAGCAGATGGAGGACTTGTTGTCCATGCGTACTTTTAATATAGATGGCGAAATACGGGACTTTCCCGGGGATGAGGGAAAAGGTCTTCCGGATTTCAGGCTCCCTCCCGGGGCCTGCGGGACGCCTTCGCCTGAATTGCGGCATCGGGATCCGCCGTCTTCTTTGGAGGTTGTCGGACATTCTTCAGGCGGCTGAAGCCTCCCGCCTCCTGACGGGAACCCAAAGAGAGGAGAAAGCCGTCACCAAAGTGTGATTGCCGGCGCCGTCTGCCGGAAAACCGCGGGATATGGCCCAAAGCGCCTGGAATTCCCGGCCGGCCGGCGCTTTTCAGCCGGTTTCCGGCGGAGATCCCGGGATGACGCGGACAAAGCCTCTTGACAACCCCTGCAGAGCATCCGACAATCAGGGAGGCGCTTCCCGGATGGGGGGATGCCCTGCGGCCGCCTTCACGTCCCGGCAGCGCTGCTGAAAGCTGCGGATGCATGGGCCGGGACCGGACGGAAGGGGGACCATGGAGGAGAGAATCATGAAAGCATTCCTGGGAAAGCTGCCTGTGGCGGCGAAGGCCCTTCTGCTTGTGCTGGGAACCGTCGCGGCGGTGCTGGGAATCCTGACTTTCGCGGAGTACCGGCCCGCAGACAGGGAGACGCTGATTGAGGACCATGAGGTGGAGAAGGTGCTGGAAACCGGCGTCCCGATGACGCTGGTCAGCCTGAACTGCGGCTACGGGGCCCTTGGGGACAATGCGGATTTCTTCATGGACGGCGGCACCTCGGTCCGGACCGCATCCCGGGAACGCGTGGAGCGGAACCTTGCCGGGATGCTGGAATTCCTTCAGGGGCTCGGGGCGGATATCCTGCTGCTGCAGGAGGTGGATGCCTCCTCCGGGCGCAGCTTCCGGATTGACCAGCGCGAGGTCCTGGGGAAAGCGCTCCCCGGGGCTTCGCGGGCCTTTGCCCTCAATCACAGCGCCCTGTTCATTCCCTATCCGCTGCCGCCCATCGGGCACGTTGAAGCCGGGCTGCTGACCCTCAGCCGGGCGCCGATGCGCGAGGCGGAGCGGGTGGCGCTTCCCTGCCCGTTTTCCTGGCCGGTGAGATGCTTCAACCTGAAGCGCTGCATGCTGGTCAGCCGCTATCCGGTGAAGGGGACGGACCGCGAGCTGGTCGTCATCAACCTCCATCTGGAGGCCTATGATGAGGGGGAAGGGAAGGAGGCCCAGACCCGGGCGCTGGTTTCCCTGATGAAGGCCGAGGCGGAGAAGGGCAGCTATGTGATCGCCGGCGGGGATTTCAACCAGATGTTTACCCATGTGGACCCGGG
>OMRS01000194.1 GCA_900313545.1 uncultured Eubacteriales bacterium
CAGGGCTGCATCGACCTTCTCACTTTCAATCAGGTCCATCAGCATCTCCAGTCTGGGCGCTGCGCACAGCACAATCAGCTCCGGAGCAAATTCTTTCCCGTCGGGCCCATCCTCCTTCGCTGCCGGTTTGCCTTTGGTGAGCCTGCAGATCCTCAGCATCCCCGATTCTCCCTGAAGATTCACAACCCCTTCCTTTTTCATGCGCTTAGCGTCCTCCCGGCTGAGGACACGGGCAAGCTCCACATCCGTCATGAGCAGAACCCGGCTGCGCGAATGGAGCAGCCCCAGGCAAATCCCCAGCAGTGTTCCTGGAAGGTCCCTCGCTTCCACGCCGCCCGTCAGCAGCAGCAGGCAGCGTTTCTCAAAAATGGCCAGGAGCCGCTCTCCCAGTATCCTGAAATCCCGGGGAAGCGTCTTTTCCGGAGCTTCCGCATCCATCTTCCAGTCCATCTCCGGACGTTCGAGCACCGTCAGAAGTGCCGGTCCTTCATCGGGAGCAGGGACTTTCGGATTATTTCCTTTTTTCTTCCGGTTCATGATCAGCAGGAACAGGATTCCCAGAATTCCTCCGCCCCCCATTCCTCCAAGGACCTGCTGCATATCCCTGGGAATCCACCATCCCGCTTTCTGCGGCTCCGTCACAATTTGAAGAACCGTCCTCTGCTGCCCCAGCCGTTCTGAGAGAATCCGGGGCAGCAACCGGATGACCGTCTGCAGAACCTGTACTCCGTCTTCTGGCCGTCCTCCCTGTGCATAGACCGTCAGAGTTTCCTTCTGCCACTCGGCCATCGGGAAAATCCGGATTTTCCGGGAGACCGCCGCGGCGTCATTCATCTGCCGCTGGGTTTCTTCCTGCTGCAGGACATACGCAGCCGCCTCCCGGATATAGCGCTGATCGCGGCCAAAGCGGATCTGCATCCATGCGGTGGTTTCCCTGCCCTCGGACAGGGTCGCCATCCCATATCCCAGCAGTGCTCCGGCCATCATCAGCAGAAGCACCGTGGCCACATTTTTCGCACGGTTTCCGGCACCCCTGGGGTGCAGTTTCTCTGTTTCCATTCCTGCTTCACAAAACGTGCAACCATCAGATGGCTGCACGTAATCCTTTTCATTTTATCCTTTGCGGATCTCCGGATAGAAGGACGTTCCATGGAGGGTATTTTTCACGCCGAAGAAATCCAGAATGGTGGCGGAAATATCCGCAAAGGTTTCCCGCGTCTTCAGGTCGATGCCCCCCAGGATCTGCGCGCCGGTCACCAGCAGCGGAATATGCTCCCGGGTATGATCCGTGCCGTGATGCATGGGATCACAGCCGTGGTCCGCCGTGATCATCAGCATGTCCTCGGGGCCCATCCGCTTCAGGATCTCCGGAAGCTTCCGGTCAAAGTAGGCCAGCGCGTCCGCATATCCCTGCACATCCCTGCGGTGGCCGTAGATCATGTCCGTGTCCACCAGATTGACAAAGAGCAGGCCGTCAAAGTCCTCTTCCATGGCCGACAGCGTGGCCTCGATACAGGCGGGGTTCCCGCTGGCATGGTTGGACCGGGTGATGCCCTTGAAGGCAAAGATATCCTCGATCTTGCCGATGGCATACACGGTTTTGCCATCCGCCTTCAGCAGATCGCACATGGTATCCGGAGGCATGGCGCTGAAGTCCCGCCTGGCCCCCGTTCTTTTGAAGTCCTCCCGGGTGCTGCCCACAAAGGGTCTGGCAATGACGCGGCCCACCTCCAGGGGACCCGTCAGCATCTCCCTTGCGATCTCGCAGTCCCTGTACAGTTCCTCCAGGGGAACCAGGGCTTCATCTGCCGCAATCTGAAACACGCTGTCCGCGGAGGTATAGACGATCAGCTTGCCGGTGCGCAGGTGCTCCTCTCCCAGCTCCTTGATAATCTCCGTGCCGCTGGCCGGGATGTTTCCGAGGGTTTCACGGCCCACGGCGCGCTCAAACTCCTCCAGGAAGTCCTGGGGGAACCCGTCCGGAAACGTGGGGAACGGCTGTGTCAGCTGCACGCCGGCAATCTCCCAGTGGCCCGTGGTGGTGTCCTTTCCCGGAGAGACCTCCCGGAGTCTGCAGAAACTTCCCCTGGGATGCGCCACGGCGCCCGGAAAGGTGGCGCCCTCGATATTTCCAAGGCCAAGGCTGAACATGTTGGGGAGTTCCGGGCGACAGGTGTTGATCACATGTCCAAGGGTATCCGCCCCTGCGTCATCATACAGCTCCGCATCCGGCAGCGCCCCGATGCCGGCGCTGTCCAGGACGATCAGAATGGCTTTCTTACTCATTCTCTTCCACCTTTTCCTCTGCTGTCTCCTGCCCTTCATCCTTCTTTTCCCTGGAATCCAGCATCTGCTGGAGTTCCTCCATGAAGGACTCCACATCCTTGAACTGGCGGTACACCGAGGCAAAACGGATATAGGCGACCTCGTCCATGGTCCTCAGGCCGTTCATGACCATCTCGCCGATCTCGACCGTCGTCGTCTCCTGTCCGGGTTTCTGGAAAACCCGGGTCTCGATCTCGGAAACCAGTTTCTCAATGTCGGCCAGGGAAACCGGCCGTTTCTCACAGGCGCGCATGATGCCGCTGCGAACCTTGGCGGCGGAGAAGGTCTCCCTCCGCTTGTCCTTCTTGACCACAAGCACCGGGAGCACCTCGATCTTTTCATAGGTGGTAAACCTGCGCTTGCATTCCTCGCATTCCCTTCTGCGGCGGATGGACCCGTCCTCGGTGGGACGGGAATCGATCACCCGGTTCTCAGGGCATCCGCAATATATACATTTCATAGTACCTCCTCCGGCGATCCTTCCGCCTCACGTTCAAATTTCTGACCCAGGACATATCCCTGGACAATCACCTTCCATCGTTTGGGGAGCGGCCCCTCGTGCAGGAAAACCAGCACCAGGTCCCCCTGGCTTCCGGCGGCAAGCATGCCCGCTCGCTCATCCAGCAGCGCAAACAGGTCCCCCTCTCCCGGGGAGAGGCGCAGATTCGGCCACTCGCACGGGAAAAAGCCCCGGTTGTCAAGGCGCACCGTACAGGTCACCAGCGTGCAGTCTTCCTTTTCCAGCGCCCGGGGTTCGGCAAAGGATTCCACCGCCAGGGTGGCCTCCCGCCATCCCCCGGTCATCTGCTCAAACATCTCCGGATTTGCATCCGCCTTCACCGCCTGCACCTGCATCGACACGATCCCGGGCGTCAGGTGCTGCCAGCCGAACCACACCACCGCGGCCATTCCCAGCGTCGCAGCGATGCACACCGCGGCCAGGACACGAACAAACACCCTCACGCTAATCCTCCAGAATGGCACTCATCTGATCAATCATCTCGGCATCCTTCATCCGGAACTTGAAAACCACCCTCCGGCTGGCCTCCATGTTCACCGCGCCATTGGGATAATAGACCGGGTCCGAATAGGAGCGGCCGTTTGCGGTCAGGATTCCCTGCAGCAGGTTCTTTTCAGCCTCGCTGATGCCAGGCATTTCCCCGCCCAGACAGTAGGTGGCCACCGCCAGCGCCCGGTCCTGGGACAGCTTCAGGTTGGACAGATAGCTGCCGGAGGTATCCGTGTGCCCCTCGATGATGATCTCTCCGATGTATTCCTGATAGTCCGCGCTCATGAGGGTGCGCAGGTACACGGGAATGAACCGGTTGAGCAGTTCCTTGCCGCTGTCCTTGAGCTCATTGCGCCCCGTGTCAAACAGCACGGACCCCGAAAACCCGATGGCGCCGGTGTTCTTGTCCACCACGGCATCCAGTCCCGCCCCGCGGAGTTCATCCCTCAGGGCCTCGATGATTTCCGAGCGCAGGCCCACCAGCTTGTCGATGCGCGCCTGCTGGGCCGCCAGCAGCGCCGCCTGTTCCTCGATCTTGCTCTGCTGGAGGGACAGGCTCTGCTGGGCGGCGGTCAGACGGGTCCGGTTTTCATCCAGCTCCGCCTGCTGCTCCTGAAGCATCAGGGTCGTGGTCGCCAGCAGCTCCTCCTTGTCCTCCAGCTGCGACTGCTGATCCAGGAGAATGCTCTGCTGGGTGGCCAGCTGCGCCTCCTTGGTTTCCAGCTCGATGGTCTTCTTCTGCTGCAGGTCCACCAGCTGGTAGACCGCCGCAAACAGAATCAGCGCAAAGGTAAAGAGCATCCCGGCCATCATATCCGAATAGGAAATCCAGAAAGACGGATTGCCTCCCCGTCTGCGTCGGCTTCGGGACCCCGTCATACGTCACTTCCCCCATCCGCCTTCCGCTCAGAGAGCGCCGCCGTGAAGCGGGACAGTTCCGCATTCATCTTCCGGATCTCGGAGGCCAGCTGCTCCCGGCCCGCATTGACCAGGTCCGGCAGCTGCTCTGACACCTTCTGGACGCCCTGAAGCGACTGGGCCAGCTGCCGGCTGCTCCGGGTCAGGCTGTCACTCATGCTTTGCATCTGCCGCTCCAGATCCTCCGCCGTCTGCCGGGTAAACTGGCTGCCGCTGCGCGAGAGCTGCGCCGCCGCATCCCTCAGCCGCTCACAGACCTGGTTCAGGCTTTCCGAGCTGGAGGCGATCTCCTGCTGGCTTGTGGCCAGATACCGGTCCAGCCTGGCCAGGTATTCCTGTTCGCTCTGGTCCAGTTTGGACTGACGGTCCATGAGATCCGTCAGCATCCTCCCCTGCATGGCGGTGTTGCGGGTCACCTCCCCAAGCATCGCCGAGGTGCGCGCCTGCAGCTCGTCCGCTTCCGATCTTGAGCGGGTCATGTCCGTCACATAACCCTTGAAATGCTCCAGTGTCCCCTGGGTCATCTGCTGCATGTTGATGACATCCCGGGTCATGCTGTCAATGGCCGACGCCGCGTCCCTCATTTCCCGCTGCACATTCGCCTGCTCCTGGCCCGTGGCCTGCAGGACCTGCCGCAGGTGATCAAACTCCTGCCCCAGGGCCACGTTCATCCGCTTGACAAACACCCCGACGATCCGGTCCACGCCTTCCACCTGTGCATGGGTCGCCGCCAGGATGAAGTTGTCCATGGAGCGCTGAACCGGCAGCATGGCGCGGAGGATGGCATCCTCCATCTGCGCGGACAGCCTCTCCCCGATTTCCTGGGACACCCGGCGAAGCACCGCCGTCTGTTCCTGCTGAAGGGTCAGCATTTCGGTCTGCCCGGACACCGGCTTTGGCATGGCATACAGGCTGAACACCTCGCAGAAACGGTCAACCGCCTTTGCGCAGGCTGTGGTTTTTGAATTGTTCAGCAGCGTAAACAGCAGCGAGGCCGACACGCCCGCGATGGATGTTAAAAAGGCCGTGCTCATGCCGCCGATCAGCTGTTCCATGGCCGCCAGCAGCTGCTCCGTATGGGCCGCGGACAGGGTCAGCCCGGACAGTCCGGTCACCAGTCCCAGAAACGTGCCCAGGATGCCCAGGGAGGTCAGCAGCCCCGGGGTGATCTCCGCAAGGCCCGTGCTGCTGACCGCCTCCACGATGGCGTCCTCATTGATGTACTGGGTGACGTCGCAGCTTTCCCCGTGGGCCGAGCGCATCTCGGCATTCTGGAGAAAATCCGACCAGATCGCCTGAAGCCGGTCCCCCAGAAAGCTCACGTCGTGCCAGGACTTCTTGTCCTTTTTCTGCTTGTGCTCCGTCACGATCACGCGGCTGGCCCTTCTCAGCTTTCTGGCAACGCCGCCCAGCGGAAGGACACAGCGAAAAATGCCGATCAGCGTCACCAGGAGGATCGCTGCATAGATCACCATGTCCAGAGAAAAAAAACGTCGAAGAACGTCAAAAACCTCTTTCATCGTCTATCCTTCTGTGCTCGTTGGTTTGCGGATGCGGGGAAGCCCTCCTCCCCCGTTCCGTCTTCCGAGCGGATGTCTGTATTATACCAGTTCAATTAAGATGAAACAATCATCTCTTTCTTCCCGCGTGGCCCCTTTCGCATTCAGGCGGGGTTCTTCCCTTTCCTCCGCCCGCACACTCCGGTGCACAGCGCCAGCACCCGCAGCAGTCCCGCCAGGGACAACAGGTCAAAAGCCTTCCAGAAACCCTTGCCCCTGAAGGCCACCGACAGGGACCCTTTCGTGTCTGCCGGGAGTTCAACGCGGATCCGGTTGTTGTCGCCGCGGGTCACCGGGAGCTCCTGCCCGTTCAGCCATGCGGCATACCCGTCATAGGCAAACAGCGGGAATTCCACGCTGCCGCCTCCCGGGGAATCCACCTGGCAGGTGATCCGGGTGCCGTCTTTCTCATATTTCGTGACATCGGCGTCCTGCAGGATCAGGGACCTGTCCACGGTCCGGGTGATGTCCGTTCCGGGAATCAAATATTCGATATTCTCCGGAATGGAGGAGGTCGTCGTCCCGTATGTGAGGATCTCATTTCTCCGGGTCTGGATGCTGATGCTCGGCAGAATCTGCACCACGCAGAGCGCCAGCAGCAGGGGCATAATCCGTCCGTAATGCTCGCGGGAGATGTCCTTCCAGCCGCATGCCGCCACATAGCACAGCAGAGGGGAGCTGATGGTGGCGAACCTCCACGCAAACTGCAGATAGCCCAAAATGCCGCCGGAAAGCTGCACCGCCCGTCCCCATGGGAACAGGGATGTCTGCATGACCAGAAACACCCCGGACAGCAGACTCATCCGCAGAATCAGGGACCTGTCCCGGATGGGCCTTCGCTCCATCCACAGGTACGCCACCACAAACAGCCCCAGCAGGGGGATCACGCCTGTCTCCACCGGGACGGGCGTCAGCCCGGGATCCAGATAGACATGGTCGATGGATCCCTCTCCCAGAATCAGCAGCTGGCCCAGAGAGGACATGTTCTTGCGGATGTCCGTCACCAGCAGCATATCCGCGCCGATCTGCTGCCTGAGATAGCCCACCATCGGCACGATCTGAAACAGGCAGAGGACCACCGTCCACAAAAGCGCCCGGCAAAGAGACAAAAGCCTGCCGGGCTTCATAATATCCCGGATGTACAGCAGGCACAGCGCAAATGCCAGGATGGCGCACATCAGGCAGGAGAGCATGTGGCTTAAAAACACGGAGGCTGCCGACAGGGTCAGCCACGGCCATTTCCGCTCATCCCCCCGGATCACCTCAAGCAGCCCCATGATGAACAGCGGGACAAAGATCATCGCCAGGCCCTCGCCCACGGCGCCCCGGACATAGACGTCCGTATTGCGGTACGGGGAGAGCACATACAGGGCAGCCGCCAGGGTGGCCACCTGAGCATCCTTCAGAATCCGCTTTGCGCTCATATACATGCTGAATGCGGAAGCGATGTTCATCCCGATCAGCAGCAGGCTGAAGACAAACTGGCAGGACGCGCCCCCCAGGAGCATCAGGGCAAACGGGATGAGGAAAAAATCCGGGTAAAAAGCCGACGTGATGGCCCCGTATCCGTTGTAGGTGTACCCGCCCGCCCGAACCGGGAACTGCCCCGACCGGAGTCCGTCCGCCAGGTTGCAGATTCTCGGAATATGGAACTTGATGTCGTGAAGGATGATCAGATCGTCCTTCAGGAACGGCGCACAGGAAAACAGCAGGGCAAACGCGATCAGCATCCATCCTGTCCGGTTGGACAGGCGCACGCCCCTGCAAAAGGCGATCCAGGCGGCGGACAGGGCGATCACCATCAGAAGCAGGAAGAAGGCAGGGTCCTTGTATTTCGGGCTGTAGAGACGGATATCCTCCACCTTGATCCGGCTGCCCTGCACAAATTCGACCTGGATCTCAAACCGGTCCGCTTCATCCAGCAGCGTAAACGAGGCCTCGCCTTTTCCGCCTCCTGCGGGAATGGGGATCATCTCCCTGTCGATCCGGGCCCCGTTTGACGAAACGAGGTGGATCCTGTTTTCCCCGTCCCCCCATATGTACCAGCTCAGGCGGTAGCTGCCGGCGGGCAGGTCCAGATACGGTCCTCTGGAGATCGCGCCATAGTTTTTTCCGCTGTCCGCATCCAGCGCCATGCCCGCGTCCAGATAGACCTGCTCCCTGTCATCCGGGTCCGTCATGTTCTCCCAGACCTTCTGTTTATCAAGCGCCCCGGAAAAGAAGAGGACGACCGCGATCAGCAGTGCACCTGCAACAGGGAGCCATGTCTTCAGCAGGCCGGGTTTTTGTCTGTGGTTTGTCATGTTCTCGCTTTCCATCTCACACAGTTCAGGCATGGAATCCGTTTTCCGGTCTGCCCCGGATCCGCGCCCGCCGTCCCCGGGTCTGGGCTGATCAATACCTTGACCCTGCACGCCCGGAACATGAGACCTGAAAAGAACCTCCGCATCCGCGGCTTTCCTGACGTCTCCATGGGAAACCGCCTTTTCTCAAATCTCATGACTTTTAAGTTATACTACCTCATAAATCCGATTCTGTAAAGCGGACGATGAAGCCCCGGTTTTTTTGCCAGGGCCTTAAAAAAAGCTCACCCGGAAAGGGTGAGCCCTGGTTGAATTACGGTTCGCTTCTTCTGCGTCTTCTTCTGGGGGCCGTGCTCCCGGAGGCTGGCGGCGCCTCCGGATTTTCTGAAGACCCGGATGCGTCAGGGGCTTCCACTGGCATTCCGGCGGACGTGGCGTCCTGCACGGGAATCGGATCCATCCGGGGAACATCCGGCTTCACCGGTTCCTCGGGCATCACAGGTTCCTCGGGCATCTGCGGTTCCGCGGGGAGTTCCGGTTCCGCGGGCATCTTCGGCAGGTCTCTTTGAAACACGGGAATCGGGGATTCCTCCGCCCCGCCGGAGGCTTCCGAATCAAACGGTGAACGCTCAGGCGTTCCGTCCGTCCAGTTCTCCGGCATCTTCTCCTGTGCGAAGGGTTCCCTGTCCGCTTCCAGTTCTGCCTGCCGGGCGGCATAATTCAGGTTTTCCTGATAGGCCGCCGCTGCGCTTTGCGCCTTTCCACGGACCTCATTGAGCTGATTTCTGCGGATGCGTTCCTTTTCGTCTTCATCCACCTCGATGTCGTCTTCCCCGGAATCCTCCTCCTCATCGTCATCCTCAAACACGTCTTCGGACCTCTTCCTGTAAATGAAGAATCCGTAGGCTGCCGCGATGGCGCAAAGTCCCAGAATGGCCATCAGGATGGTGCTGAAGGAGATTCCCTTTTTCTCGGAAACCGGTTCCGGAGTCGGCAGCGGCGCGATCGTGGCTTCCGGGGTCGCTGCAGGCAGCGTCCCGTCATCATAGACCACCGCATACCTGGCATAACTGCTTCCGGAGGCGATTTCAAGGACGCATTCTCCCGGTTCGGGAAGCTTGACCTCCAGGGTATAGCTGCCATCCGCGCCGGACACCGCAGTACCTGCAGACAGCCTCCGTTCGCCTTCTGCAACGGCGACCTCCAGCAGCGTCAGCCGTCCCAGGACACCCGGGCTGGATGTGGCTGCGGGAGCGCCGGCAGGCGCCTCATAGATGGCCGTTGCCGTCACGGTGGAAAATGCGCTGACGGAGCCCGTGACGGTGAAGGTCCCTGTTTTGGTCTCCGCCGGAACGTTTTTGGCCGTGATGTTGCCGCTGCTGGCCAGAAGCCTGGCCGGATTGCTGATGACATAGGGCGTGGGCGTTGCAACAGCCTTCGGAGTGGCCGTGATTCCCGCCACGATCGCGCCCTCGGTATTGCTGTTCCAGCTGTCATCCACCGGCAGCAGGTCCTGCAGCGGCGTTCCCTTGATGGTGTAGCTGACATTGTTTCCGCTGTTGGCAGTGGTTGTGGCATTTCCGGATGTGGTGCCGGAGTTTGATACGGAGGCCACGCTGGTGGTGAGTTTCTGCTGGGCAAGGACGCTCTGCAGTTCCCCGATGGTGAGCATCTGCGCGCAGTCGCTCAGGACATATCCGTCAATCCCGTTATAGTTGACCTGGTACCAGGTTTCATTTCCGTAGCTCTGCGTTCCCGTCACCAGCAGCAGGGTATTGATGGGGATTTTGGCCAGGTAGGTCGAGGACTTGGTGGGAGCGGATCTCAGATTGACGCTGCCCACGATCAGCCGCGCATAGGCGCTCATGGACTCCGTCCCGAAGGGCTGGAGTGTCGCGGCGGGCGTCGGCACGGGCGTCGCATTGGCCGCGGCAAGCCGTTTGAGATAGTCCGCCTGTTCCTGTGCACCCATGACTCGCGCCAGATCCGCGCGGACAAATCCCCACTGGCCGTTGTACTGGGCCATGTACCAGGTCATTCCGTCATTTCCGGTCTGAACCCGGTATACGCGCACCACGGTCTCCGCCCCCAGAATGTTCTGCAGGTAGGCATTGGCATCCGGATTTCCCCTGAGAGGCGTTCCGTTTGACAGGATTCTGGCATACACATCCACGTCCACGGGCGCTGCCGTCGGTGTCGGTCTGGCCGTCGGCGTCGG
>OMRS01000188.1 GCA_900313545.1 uncultured Eubacteriales bacterium
CTAATTATACGCTTTGAGCAAAGAACAGTCAACATATGATTGACTGTTCGATTGCAAATTTATAGGATCTTTCTTTTTTGGTGTTTTGGATAATATCATCGCACTGGAGCAGTTCTTTGGAATGAGCCATCTGGCAATGTTCTGGAGACTGGTCTCGGAAGGATATCTTTCTTCAAATCAACTTGAAGATTACAGTTTCAGAGTCATGCCTGCAGCAAGATATCTCGGATATGATGATAAGCTGTATAAACCGACGCCTGTTGATTCCCGGAAAAGAACCTATGGGCACTACCTGAAACAGGTAGAAGACCTGCGGAAAAAAGACCTGGTCTCTTCGGGAAAGATCGATGAACTGTTGCTCGATGCTTTCCGAGATGATATCGCATTTGGATTGGATGAAGATGATCAGGGAGGAGAGGAAATTGACTGAGAAGTATTTCTTTGATACAGATTGCCACTCCGCCTGCCCTCGAAAGGCTTTTCCCCGCCCTGGACGGGGCGACGGAGCGCTGCGGGGAAAGGGGTCCGGAGGATGCGGAATTTGATATAACTGATGATGCATTTTTTCCGGAGAAGAACGGGGAGAAAACTGACCCCAGTTTGAAAAAGCTTGCCAAGTACAGGGCTGAGGGGGTACAATAGCCCCAGACGAAAACCCCATCAGAACGGGTTGATATTGATTTTAAGGAGGAAGTACCATGGTTACCCAGGGTGTGCTTGATAACGCGAAATCCAAGATGGAGAAAACGAAGAATGTCCTGCGTGCCGACCTGATGGCCATCCGTGCCGGCCGGGCCAATCCCCAGCTGCTGGACCGGATCACCGTGAGCTACTACGGCAGCCAGACGCCTCTCAAGAATGTTTCAAACATCTCTGCGCCGGAACCCCGGGTACTTCAGATCAACCCCTGGGACGTGAAGATGGTCAAGGAAATCTGCCGGTCCATCCAGGCCAGCGATCTGGGCCTCAATCCCTCCACGGACGGCAAGGTGATCCGTCTGGTCCTGCCTGAGCTGACCGAGGAGCGCCGCAAGGACCTGACCAAGCTGGTGCGCAAGACCGGCGAGGAAAGCAAGGTGGCCGTGCGCGCCATCCGCAGGGACGCGGTGGAGCAGATCAAGAAGATGAAGAAGAACAGCGAGATCACCGAGGACGACCAGAAGAAGGCCGAGGAAGACATCCAGAAGCTGACGGACAACAACATCAAGGATGTGGACAGCATCATCGCTGAAAAGGAAAAGGAGATCATGGACGTCCATTGATCACGGAAGATTTGATCGGCCTGACGGGGGAGGAAGCCCTTGCGGCCCTCCGGGAGGCCGGTATCGGGGATGTTGAGGTGCGCAGAAGCGCCGCCCGGCCGGGCGAGGTCCGCAAAGGGACGGAGAGGGTGATTGCCATCTCCGGGGATGGACGTCGCCTGACGCTGGCCGTGTTTGTGGATCCCACCAGGGAAGCGCCAGATACAGACGGGGTGTGACCACCCCGTTTTTTCGTAGGGAGGACAGGAATATGCAGTCTGCAGACAGGAAGAAATTTCCCGTTTTGCCCAGGCATGTGGCCATCATCATGGACGGCAACGGGCGCTGGGCCAAGAAGCGCGGCCTGCCCAGGACCCTGGGGCACAAGGCGGGCGTGGAAGCGCTGCGGGACACCATCCGCTATACCGATGAGCTGGGGATCGAAGCCCTGACCATCTATGCGTTTTCCACGGAGAACTGGAAGCGCTCCGCAGAAGAGGTGGGAGCCCTGATGGGACTGCTGCTGGATTACTTTGCCCGTGAACTGGAGGAGCTCAACCGGGAAAACGTCTGCATCCGCATCCTTGGGGATATCGACGGCATGCCCGACAAGTTCGCCAAACAGAAGAAGGCCCTGCGGGATGCCATGGAGAAGACCCGGAACAATACCGGTGTCCACCTGAACATCGCCCTCAACTATGGCGGGCGCCAGGAGATCACCGCCGCCGCGGCCTCCCTGGCCCGGGAGGTCCAGGCGGGCACGCTCCGGCCCGAGGAGATCACCATGGAGAAACTGGCCTCCCGCCTGACCACCGCCGGGCTTCCGGAGGTGGACCTGATCATCCGCACCAGCGGGGAACTGAGGCTGAGCAATTTTCTCCTGTGGCAGTGCGCCTATTCCGAATTCTACATCACCGATACACTCTGGCCGGACTTCAACCGGGAATGCTACGAC
>OMRS01000232.1 GCA_900313545.1 uncultured Eubacteriales bacterium
ATGAAATGCGCGAGGAGTGACCCTGAGGGGCGCCCCCGCGAGGCGGAACGGACCGGGCCCGGCGGATGTTCCCTGCAAAAGAGGAGGGGACCTGCCGGGCCCGCGCGCTGTCCGGGAATCCGGCCCGCCCGGACCGGGGCGCGGGAGGGCAGTCCCCGGGGCACGCCAGGGTCAAAAGGACATCAGAAAGTGAGGGAAACAGCATGCTGAAAGTGTATTGCTACAGCCGGTGCACCACCTGCAAAAGGGCGCTCAGGTGGCTGGATGAAAACGGCATCGCCTGTGAAACGGTCGACATCAAAGCGGACCACCCGGATGAGGAGGCGCTGCGGAAATTCCATTCCTTAAGCGGCCTTCCGCTCAAACGGTTCTTCAATACCAGCGGCATCCCCTACCGGGAGATGGGTCTGGCCAAACGGCTCGCGGGCATGAGCGAGGACGAGCAGCTTGCCCTGCTGGCGACGGACGGCATGCTGGTCAGGCGCCCGCTGGCCGTCGGCGACGATTTCGTGCTGACCGGCTTTAAGGAAGAGGAATGGAAGGCCAGACTGCTGTAACGGGGTGCCCGGAGACGATGAACCGGGAGCGCTTCACGACGGACAATCAAAGGAGAACGACAATCATGAGAATCGCAGTCACTTATGAAAACGGAAACGTATTTCAGCATTTCGGACACACGGAAACCTTCAAGGTCTATGAGGTCGAGGACGGACGGATCGTCAGCTCCTCGATCGTCGGCTCGGACGGGACGGGGCATGGCGCGCTGGCCGGACTGCTGAGCGACAGGGGGATCGATGTGCTGATCTGCGGAGGCATCGGCGGCGGGGCCCAGGCGGCGCTTTCCGAAAAAGGCATCGGGCTGTGCGCCGGTGCGTCGGGGAATGCGGATGAGGCGGTCGCGGCGTATCTTCGCGGAGAGCTTCAAAACACGGGAGCCAACTGTGACCACCACGGCGAAGGGCACGCCTGCGGGGAACACGGCTGCGCGGATCATGGGGAGCGCGACTGCCAGGGCGGCTGCCATGAGGCGCAGGGAAGGAACATCGGGAAAACCTGCCGCACCCATTACCGGGGGACCTTCAATGACGGCACCCAGTTCGACTCGTCCTATGACCGGGGAGAACCGCTGGAATTCGTGTGCGGTGCCGGACAGATGATCAGGGGCTTTGACGCGGCTGTCGCCAATATGGAGGTGGGCGAGAGCGTGGATATCCATCTGATGCCCTCGGAGGCGTACGGGGACCCGGATCCGGAGGCCGTCTTTACGGTTGAGCTTGGGCAGCTTCCCGGGGCGGAGGGGCTGTCCGTGGGAGAGCGGGTGTACCTGCAGGACCGGTACGGGCGGCCCTTCCCGGTCAGGGTGACGGCGAAGGACGAAAAGACCATCACCTTTGACGCGAACCACGAGATGGCGGGAAAGGAACTGAATTTTCACATCGAGCTCGTCGAGGTGAAATGACAGGAGGAATTGCGGGACCCGCAGGGCTTCAGGACAGCAGAGCCTGAAGAAGGAACGGCGGAAGACGCGTGCGCCGCCTCTGCGGGCCGGGGGACACGGACCCCGTGTCAAGGCAGCGGCTGCCGTGCCTGTCACAGGGACCCAGACGCCGCCGGGGGAGAAGGGCATCCGCGGGGCGGATGAGGACCCGTGCAGGCTCCGCATCGGGGCACGGATGCGCGGGAGATCTGGAGGGAAGCATGATCCTGTTTGGAAACATCAGCAAGGGCCTGCAGGAGGTCCGGACGACCCCCGGGGCCGTCCTGGTGGATGTCCGGGAGGCGGATGAGTTCGCCGCCGGTCACATTCCCGGCGCGGTCAATGCGCCGCTGTCCACCCTCGGCACCGCGGCGCTCCCCATGGACAGGCCGCTGTTCCTTTACTGTCTGCGGGGAATCCGGAGCAGGCGGGCGGCCGGCATGCTGAGGAAAATGGGGTACACCGCAAGGAGCATCGGCGGGATCAGCGGGTATCAGGGACAAGTGGAACGGTGACAGGACCGGGTTTCAGGGGGGATACAGCCATGTTCAGGGAAATGATGAGAAAGAAGCAGGCGCTTTCGCGGGAGGAATGCATCTCTATCCTCAGGGATGAGCCGCGGGGCGTGCTCTGCGTGCTCGGGGACGACGATTACCCCTACGGCATGCCGATGAATCACTACTACTGTGAAGCGGACGGGAAAATCTACTTTCACGGCGGGAAGAAGGGCCACAAGATCGACGCGATGAAGCGCCATCCCAGGGCGTCATTTTGCGTATATGACCAGGGCTTCCGCAAAGAGGGGGAGTGGGCGCTGAACATCAGGTCCGTCATCGTGTTCGGCCGCATCGAGTTTATCGGGGATGAGGACAGGGTGCGTGAGATCTCCCGGCTGCTCAGCTACAAGTTTACAAAAGATGAGACGTACATCGAAACGGAGATAGAAACCTACGGCCCCGCCACGCTGATGTTCGCGCTTGTTCCGGAGCACATGACGGGCAAGATCGTCAGCGAGTCGTAGGGAGCGAAGCTCCATACCGGAAGGCCCTGCACAGGGGAGGCGCCGGGGAAATGAGCCGCCCGGCGTTTGGCTGCCCGGGCCATCCGCACGCGGGCGCGGTGCCCCTCCCCGTCGCCGGGCCGGATGAGCGCCCGGGGAGGGGCATGAGATCACAACAATATAGAAAGCGCCCGCAATCCGGAAACGGATTGCGGGCCTTTGTTTCCCTTGACGGCTTTACACAGAGGAAAAGCGCATCAGTAGTTTTCAGCGTGGATCTCGAAGTAGCTCTGGGGATGGGCGCAGACGGGGCAGACTTCAGGGGCTTTCGTGCCCACAACGATATGCCCGCAGTTCCGGCATTCCCATACCCTGACCTCGCTTCTGGCAAAGACCGCCTGCATGTCGATGTTCTTCAGCAGCGCCCTGTAGCGTTCCTCATGGTGCTTTTCAATGGCGCCCACCAGGCGGAATTTGGCCGCCAGTGCCGGGAACCCTTCCTTTTCGGCGGTCACGGCAAAGCCTTCATACATATCGGTCCACTCATGGTTTTCGCCGTCCGCCGCCGCGGCAAGGTTGTCGGCGGTGGAGCCGATGCCATTCAGTTCCCTGAGCCAGATCTTTGCGTGCTCCTTCTCATTCTCGGCGGTCTGCAGGAACAGGGCTGCGATCTGTTCAAACCCCTCCTTCTTCGCCTGAGATGCAAAAAAGGTGTATTTGTTGCGGGCCTGGGATTCTCCGGCAAACGCCGCTTCCAGGTTCTTTTCGGTCTGCGTGCCGGCATACGGATTCGCCTTTGGAGCTTCGCTCTCCACCCTGACGAACTTCGAGGCGGGCTGCCTGCAGACCGGGCACCTGAAATCCTCCGGCAGAGGACCTTCATGAATAAATCCGCAGACTGAGCATTTCCAGATTTCCATCGGTTTTTCCTCCTTTTTTTCCGCAGGTTCATTGAATGAAATGGCATCAAGAAGATAGCTGACGGCTTCCGCGGGGAAGCCGGGCTCCTGGAAGTGACCGGACAGCTCCTGAAGAAGGGCGCGCGCATTGCCGCTCTGGGGCAGCATATACCCCGATTCGCGCAGCAGGTCCTCCGCCATGATCCGGTTCGACTTTCTGACCGCTTCAGCCAGGGGGCCGGGGAGGCCTGCCGCAATCGTCTCCTGTTCCGCCTTGCTGGCGACCAGCTGCCTGAGCGCGGCGATGACTTCGCCGGCTTTGGCCTGCTGCGGCGGATACTCGCGGGGCACCAGGCTGATGGCTCCGGAGGGACAAGCCTCGGCGCAGGCTCCGCAGCCGACGCATTTTTCGGTGTCGATCACGCTGTTCTCCGTATCCGACGCCCCTGTAGGACAGACATAGAGACAAAGACAGTCTTTTTCGCACAGCCGGACATTCCGGACCGCGACTTTTTCACTCATATGCTCATCCTCCAATCTTCTCAAATTTGCGGCCGGGCACCCTGCATACCGGGCAAACCTCCGGCGGGTTGCTGCCGATATAAACGAAGCCGCAGATGGTGCAGACGTAGATCCCCGTGTTTTCAAGCATCGCATCGCCTTCCCGGGCATATCTGGCCAGCAGGGATTTGAGGATGCGCGTCACCTTCCCGCTCCAGGTCAGGGCGCGAAGTGCGCCGCGGTCGCTGCACTGCGCTGACACGTGGTGGGCGGACGGGAAATTCCTGTTCAAATCATCGTCGATGAGCGCAAGCAGCCGTTCAAACGACGGATTTGGATCCGCCGGGGCCCGGGATGCAAACCAGTCCGCCAGTTTCCGGAAAGCCGCGGCCTGTTCCGGCTTGTACTGCTTTTCGCATCCTTTGGCCAGGTTTGAACACAGCGCGCTGGTTTCGGCGGCGGTCAGCGGCTTCATGTCCGCCGGGACGGATGTGCCGGGACCTGCCCCCTTTGACGGTCCGGACGCTCCCTCCGGGGCAAAATCCGATTTTGCGGCTCCGCAGAGAGGACATTTCCAGTCCTCCGGGATGTCCGCCCAGGGCGCGTTTTCCGCTTCATCGTACACGTATCCGCAAATGGAACAAACGTATCGCATCAGCATCCTCCTCTCAGGTCAGCCGTTCAGGCTTGTTTCACGTCCAATCATCCGTTCCAGAAACGCATTGTACAGCCGCAGGTAGCGGGCGGCGTTGCGCCTTTCCTCATCCGTAAGGCCCGTCAGAAACTCATGGTTGATCTGCCTCCATCCGTTGTCTCTCGTTTCGTGCATTTCATAGATCTCCCTTCCGGCGGGAGTCACGCGGTAATACACTTTCTGATGGTTGCCATCCTGCATATACGGCTCAATCAGCTGCTTGTCTGCCAGCTTTCGGATCGTTTTGCTGATCGCGCCCTTGGTCAGGCGCAGCGTTTTTGCCAGAAATGTCACATTCGCGTTTTCCGATTCACAGATTGTCTTGAGGGTATGAAGCTCGGTGGTGCCGTACCCGGGCAGATGATCCGGGTGGGTGATTTCATTGAGGGTTTCCTGCTTTTCCAGGAATTCGGTCATTAACCGAAAGATTTCGTCTTCCATGATGGGCTTCTTTCCGGGTAAAATGATTTGAAATGATGAAAATAGTATAACAAAACTTGTTTCCGTTTTCAACAAGTTTGTGACCGGCCGGGAAGGGTGGCCATGACCCGCCCGGAGGATCTCAAACGCCATGCTCCATGGCCAAAGTCCGCTCGGTTCCATCCGTCCATCCCCGTCATTCTCAGAACCGTCCTGCGTCAGACACCGGTTTGCCCGCTCACCTTTGATCGGCGCGGTCACGGGAAGCCACGCGCAGTTGGAGAGGGGGGCGCCGGGTGATCCGGATTCCCTGAGACTGCCCCCCAACGGGCGGCGGATATGATCAGGCTGGCGTGCGCGGATCCGGACCGTTTTTCCGGAGTC
>OMRS01000284.1 GCA_900313545.1 uncultured Eubacteriales bacterium
ACATCGAGAACCTTGATCACTTTCTTGGGAAGATAGGTGTCAAAGGCGGTCATGCGGATATGAGCACCCTTGCGGATGGCAAGACTGGCGGAGAGAACGGTCATATATACCATGAAGGTCAGTACAATTTCTTCGCTCCAGTGGGGGTCGGTGACGAAGGGAATATAACGGCCGGCAACGGACCAGGCCGTGATGAGAATATCGCCGATCAGAAATATTTTGCAGATAAACATCAGGATTTTCTCTGTCCAGTCGTAGAGAGGCCTGACTTTTTCCAGCGTTTTGAAAATCGCGGGAACCTGATTGTTTTCCAAGATGCATAACCCCTTTCAATACAGATCCGTAAGCTTTAAGATGAAGAAGGGGATGTGGGACAATCCCACATCCCCGCAAAGGATCAAACAGGAAGATTACTTCATCGCCAGGATCTGCTCATAGGCAGCATCTTCACCGTTGATGTTGGCGGTGACGACATCCTTGACAGCCTCAACCCAGGGGGTCTTGTCAGGAACTTCGATGATATGCACGCCATCGGCCTTCAGAGTTTCGAGAACCTCGTTCTCTTTGCTCTCGCTGACCTGACGGCACACGGAGGAAGCATAGTCAGCAGCTTCCTGCACCCACTTCTGCTGCTCCTCGGTGAGCTTGGCCATCGCGTTGTCGGTGATGATCAGCTGAACGGCGCCAAGGGTGTGGCCGTCCATCATGAACCAGGGGGCAACCTCCGGGAAGGCGTTGGACTTGTAGTTGGCGGTGGGCTGCTCGGCGGCATCCACAACACCGGTCTGCAGAGCGCTGTAGAGCTCGGTGAAGGGAACGGTGGTGGCGGAAGCGCCAAGGCCGGTCACCAGACCCGTCATGACGGGGTCGGAGGAAACGCGGATCTTCAGGCCCTTCAGGGAGTTGATGTCGGAAACCTCATTCTTGAAGAAGAAGTGACGGAAGCCTTCCTCACCATAGCACAGGCCACGGAGGGGCAGACCAACTGCCTGCGGCTCATTGAGGAATTCCTTTGCCAGATCGCTGGTGGCAAACTTCCAGAAATGATCGCGGTTCTCAAACACATAGGGCAGGGAGAGCAGGGTGGCCTTGGTGCAGCCATACTGGGACAGAGCAAACGCGGAGATGCGGGAGATGTCGGTCACATTGCCGCCGCCCAGCAGGTTGTCCAGAATCTGGTCCTCAGATCCCAGAACGCCGCTTGCCTGAATGTCCACCAGGACGGATCCGCCGGAGAGCTCTTCCAGCTTGGACTTGAAGGCCTTCGCCAGTTCGCCGACGATGGTTCCCTCGATGGGATTCACTTCGGCATAGGTCAGGGTTACCGGGTCATCGGCCAGTGCAGCGGCACAGGCGAAGACCATGGTCAGGGCGAGAACAAGAGCGAGTACTTTCTTCATGGTAAAACCTCCTGTATGTATTAAGGGATTCAGATTCCCTTTCAGTCTGATTATATAGCAAGCCGGAACGTTTGTAAATTGGAAAACACGGCTTTTTGAAAAACTTGTATACAAGATGGACGAAGGACACGCGTCCGGTGAAATCAGAAAAAAGTTTCCATTCCCCGGGGAGCATGATACAATCTTCGCCAGCACTCCCTGCCTCGTACAGGGAAGCAAGAGAGGACAGGAGGTAGGTTATGTCCGGCAATGAAATTCGGATTCCGGTACAGCTGTCGGAAAAGCATTTTCGGAACTTTGCGCTGTATGACCGGTTTGTCAAGGCGGGACTGTGGAAGCGCCCGGTGATCTTTGCGGCGATCTTTACAGTATGTGCGCTGATTTGTCTGTTTTCCGGCAGGGAACAGTCCGTCCTTCTTGGATCCGTCCTTCTGGCCGTCGGACTGGGTCTGCCTGCGGTATGGGTCGGCTCCTTTCTGGCCTCGGTTCACTCCCAGGCCAGGAAACAGCAGCTGGGAAAAGGGAAAAAAGTCTATACGGTGGTGCTTCGCCAAAAGGGGATCTGTGTGCTGGGCGAGCAGACTGCAGCTGCGCCCCTTGAGGTGGAATGGGGGCAGATTGCGGACTTCAGACGTGGCGGGGAGGCGTGGTATCTGTACGTCACCCCGGGAAGGGCCTTCATTCTTCCGGACGGGCAGGGGCCGGCGTCTCCCCAGGAAACCGGAGCTTATGTGGCGGATCACATCAACCGGGCCAGAGCAGAACGCAGGGCCAGGACAGAAACGGCTTCTTCATGACAGAGCGTTTCGGGAAGGGATGCCGCACGCAACATGGCGGCTGTTGAAAGACACCTGCCCGGGGGAGAAGTGACTTGTATACATGAGGGAAGGCGGTATCCCGTGAGCAAGCCGCACAGGGACGGGAGGCGGGAATGATGACGGACAGGAGGAACAGGAAGAAATCCCGGACGGAAAACGTGCGGACAGTTGGCAGAATGCGGGAAGCGTGGTAAAATCGCCCATGCACATAAATCGTTGCAGCCACAAGAAACAAAAGAGAGGATTACCCGATATGAAGAAATGCATCGTACTGCTCCTGCTGGTGACAATGGCGCTGTGCGCCGTGGCACAGGCAGAAAACGCTACCGTGCTCAACTGGGCGGATTCCGAGGCCAGGTTCGCGCAGGAGGGCATCCCCGGGGACTTTGTCGTCATTAAAAAGGTGGGTATGAAGGTGTGGGTTCCCGCAGCCCTTCAGAAGGCGGAGCTGACCAAGTCGGATACGGATGCCGGACATCTCGCAAGATTTTCTGCCGGCGAGGGCAAGCAGGAAATGTCCGTGATACTCTATGACATGGAGGGGGCGACCCTGGAGGAGTACAAGGATCAGCAGAGCGTCTTCGGTGCCGTGAACATGACGGATATCCTGGTTAACGGCGTGAAAGGCATTTACTACGAAATTCCTGACAATGACTGCCTGTGCGCCTCTTTCCCGGTGAGCAAGGGCCATATCGTTGAGGTGACCTGCAAGCCCATGTCCGATGAGGGCTGGAAGCAGGTCTGGGTCAACATGATCGCTTCCATCCAGGGCAAATAAGCGGCCCCGGTCCTGCAGTGTACAGCTTGACAAGCCGTCAGGCAAAAGTTAAGATAAACCCTGCGTTGAAGGAAAGCAGTAGATGTTCCTCCGTGTCCTCAGAGAGCTGCCCCGTGGATGATGTCCCAGGCTGAAAGGCAGCGGCGCGCGGCATTGAACTCGTTCCCGAGCATTCCGGCAGAGCCGGCGGCAGCCCCGTTACAGGCCATGAGAGGATTCCGGCGTGCCGGGATCAATAAGAGTGGTACCACGAAAGACTTCCGTCTTCCGTCTCTTAATTGGGATGGAAGACGGTTTTTTTGTAGAGCCTGAAAATACAGATGCGAGGTGCAACAGATGAGCAACATCCCTCCCTACAATCCCATGGAAATTGAGTCCAAATGGCAGCAGCACTGGGAAGAAGACCAGTCGTTTGCCGCCGAAGCCTCCCACGAGAAACCAAAGTTCTATGCCCTTGTGGAGTTTCCGTATCCCTCCGGTGCAGGTATGCATGTGGGCCACATCAAGGCCTATTCCGGTCTGGAGGTTGTAGCCCGCAAGCGCAGGATGCAGGGGTACAACGTGCTCTTCCCCATGGGCTTTGACTCATTTGGCCTGCCGGCGGAGAACTACGCCATCAAGACCAACACCCATCCCCATATCATCACCACAAAAAACGAGAACCATTTCAGGAACCAGCTGAAGAAGATCGGCTTCTCGTTTGACTGGAGCCGCGAAATCTCCACGTCCCGGCCGGACTATTACAAGTGGACCCAGTGGATATTCCTCAAACTCTTCGAAAACAATCTGGTGTTCAGGGCCAAGACCCTGGTGAACTACTGCCCCCACTGCAAGGTGGTCCTCTCCAATGAGGACAGCCAGGGAGGCAAATGCGATGTGTGCCACAGTGACGTGGTGCAGCTGCCCAAGGATGTATGGTACCTGAGGATCACCGAGTATGCGGACAAGCTGCTGGAAGGTCTGGATACCGTGGAGTATCCGGAGAGCATCAAGCAGCAGCAGGTCACCTGGATCGGCCGCTCCACCGGTGCGTTCGTGAATTTTGCCATCGATGGCATTCCTGAGAAGCTGGAGATCTATACCACGCGTCCGGATACCCTCTTTGGCGTGACCTTTATGGTCATGGCGCCCGAGCATCCGCTGCTGGACCAGTACAGGGAGAAGATTTCCAACTGGTCCGAGGTGGAGAAGTACCGGGATGAATGCGCCCGCAAGACCGAGTTTGAACGGACGCAGCTGGTCAAGGACAAGACCGGAGTGCGCCTGGAGGGCTTTGAAGCCATCAACCCCGTGAACGGGAAGAAGATCCCCGTCTTTATCGCGGATTATGTCATGATGGGATATGGCACGGGCGCCATTATGGCGGTTCCGGCCCATGACCAGAGGGACTATGAATTCGCCAAAAAATTCGGCGTGGATATCATTGAGGTGATCAAGGGCGGCGATATCGGGGAGTGCGCCTATACGGGCGACGGCGCCATGATCAATTCGGATTTCCTCAATGTCTATGACAACAAGAAGGCCTCCATTGCGGCGATGCTTGAGTATCTGGAGGAGAAGGGGCTGGGGCACAAGGGCATCCAGTACAAGATGAAGGACTGGGCCTTCAACCGTCAGCGTTACTGGGGTGAGCCGATCCCCCTGGTTCACTGCCCCAGCTGCGGCACCGTGGGAGTCCCCTATGACCAGCTGCCCCTGAAGCTGCCGGATGTGGAGAACTTCGAGCCCGGAACTGACGGGCAGTCCCCCCTGGCCCGCATTGATTCATTTGTCAACTGCACCTGCCCCAGGTGCGGCGGCAGCGCCAAGCGTGAGACGGACACCATGCCCCAGTGGGCAGGCTCCTCCTGGTATTTCCTGCGCTTTGTGGACCCGCACAATGACCAGGCCTTTGCCAGCAAGGACGAAATGAAGTACTGGATGCCGGTGGACTGGTACAACGGCGGAATGGAGCACGTGACCCGTCACCTGCTGTATTCCCGCTTCTGGCATCGCTTCCTCTATGATATCGGCGAGGTGAATACCCCTGAACCCTATGCCAAGCGTTCCTACCAGGGCCTGATTCTGGGCTCCGACGGAGAAAAGATGAGCAAGTCCAAGGGCAATGTGGTGGACCCCCTGGATATTGTCAGCCAGTATGGCGCGGATACGCTGCGGCTGTATGTGCTCTTTATGGGCGACTATACCGCGGCTGCTCCCTGGAACGATGATGCGGTGAAGGGCTGCAAGCGCTTCCTGGACCGTATCTGGCGTCTGATGGAAATGCTCAGCGATGAGAAGGGAATTTCCGCGGATCTGGCCTTTGATGTGAACAGCTGCATCAAGAAGGTGTCCGAGGACTACGAGAAGATGAAGTACAACACCGCCATCGCCGCCATGATGACGCTGGTGAACACCTTCTATGCCAAGGGCAGCGTCACGAGGGACGAACTGCGGGCGCTCATCCTGCTGCTCAATCCCGTGGCACCGCACATCACCGAGGAGATCAACGTGCTGTGCGGCCTGAATGAGGGAGAGCTGCTGCGCGCTGCCTGGCCGACCTATGACGAGTCGGCACTGGTGAAGGAAATGGTGGAAATGGCCCTGCAGGTCAACGGCAAGGTGCGCGGACGCATCCAGGTGCCCACGGACCTCAAGCAGGAGGATGCGCAGGAGTACTTCCTGGGCAGGGAAGAGGTCAGAAAGCTGATCGGGGACAAGACGATGCGCAAGCTGATCTTTGTTCCCGGACGTCTGATCAATATCGTCTGCTGATCATCATCCGAAGAAAAGCCCCGGCGTGCTCTGGCTTGGACAGGGCAACGCCGGGGCTTTTTCTGCCTGGGGGCAGGATAGGCGACTCAGGCTGTGAGGACAGGAGGATTTCCATGCGGCACCCCGGCCCTCCGGCCTGGGGGAGGCTGCGGAAGATCCCGAAGCGCCAGAGATGTGCATAGACGCCCGGAAAAAGGATTCAGGCGCTGTTTCCTGCAGGGCTTCAGACCGCGCCGCGTTTGCAGAACAGATACAAAACTGGACCGTGACAGTAAGGAGGGAAACCTGTGAAACAAACAAGATCGTCATTCTGCTTCTTGGCATTCTGTTCCTGTCCGCGATGGCTGCCGTAGAACTTCCGGGGGATGAACATGACGGTAATGGCATCAGCGGACACTTATTCCAGCCTGATTCCGACAAACGAAGACGATGTGGCGGCACTGTCCGGCAGGGCGGTACGCTTTGGCGGGATGGACTGGTACATCATTGAGGACAATTCGACGGGAGACGGTGACGGAACCGTCACCCTGCTTGCAGCAGAACCGTTGGGTGAGAGCATCTTCCATCCGGAAAGCAACGCCTACGGCCCCTTCACGGTCAGGAAATACCTGGAGGGGCTGACTGACGGCAGGGGTGGCGCCTTTGAGGGTGTGGCGGAGGTGATCGCCGATACGGAACTGCCGGATGTCCATGTTTCGGGAGCCGGGCTGTACCTTCTGAGCACCATTGAGGCGAACAGGCTGCCGGTGGCTGTCCGGAAAAGTTCGAAGGGCTGGTGGCTCCGTTCTCCCGGGATCGATGAGATGAATGCGGCTTGCGTAACCGGCAGGTATGGCGATGTGTCCGGCCTGGGCGAGTGCGTTTTTGAAACGGCTGGAATCCGTCCCGCAGTCAGACTCAGGCTGTCATCGCTAGAATTTTCGCCTGAATCCAGGACATTTTCTCCCTCCTCCCGGGCTTCTGCCCCGGAAACGGGTTCCCCGAGTGCAAAAAACACCTCAGCACCGGCCTTTCCCCTGGGAAATGAGCCGGCGGTCAAGGAGCAGTATCTGACTTTCACGGGGGCCTGGCGAATGCCCCGGAACTTCCGGCGACAACCCTGGAATATCAGTGCTACGCCAACATGTTTGACGGCTGCTATGGCCTGACAACCGCACCGAAGGTCCTGCCGGCGACAACTCTGGCAGAGGGATGTTATGAAGGAATGTTCGGGGGCTGTACAGGTCTGACAACCGCCCCTTCTTTCCCGGCGGAAATCTGGAATCTGATCGACGAACGATACGCATACTTCATGTTTGAGGGCTGCACGGGTCTCAAAACGCCCATCCCGTGACCCGTTCCGGCTGGTCTTCCCGGGAAGAGGAAGATATGCGGCGCCGGGCGCTGATGTAGCCACGCCCGCATGTCCACAGACGGGCGGGATGCGCTGTGCATGGCCGGTTTTCCGTCTGCCATGCTGGAACGCCTGGCACGATCACCCCGAATAAAAGAAAGAATCCGGAGCCGGAGGCTTCGGATTCTTTGAATATGAGGGGATGCAGCAGACCGGCAGGGACTCAGTAATGGACGACGTCCTTTTCCCTGCGGATTCTCTCCAGTACGGGAAGGGCATCGGGGCTTTCGAACCAGGACCATGTGCTTTGGGGAACGAGGCTGCGGAAGGTATCGGCATCTCCCCGCTGCAGCGCAAGCCGGGCGGTGGAGGCGCTGATGGCCACTCCGTCCAGGGTCTTCCGGGGAAGGATATGGCAGGCGATGCCTGCCCTGGGAAGTTCCTCGGACATGATCCGGTTGTAGATCCCGGTGACCTGGCTGGTGGGTTCCTCTCCCACAAAGCGGGCGGTAATGTTCAGAACCCGGGCGATCTGGGTGAAGATGGTCAGGTCCAGCCGGGCCTGACTTTCAATGACGGTTTCCGAATCCTTGAGGAAGTAGCTGGGGAAGGTGGCGCTGGAGATGATGTAAGGGCCGCAGTCATGGAGAATGACGTTGGAAAGGTGCGCGGTACCCGCTTCCACCAGATTCCGCCGGATGGCGAAGGGGACCAGACTGGCATCTTCGCTGACGACGAACAGGTGCAGGGTGTCACACCGGGAAGCGGCGGTTTCCACCAGGTACTGGTGCCCCAGCGTGAAGGGATTGGCATTCATGACGATGGCTGCAGAGACCCCTTCCTGGCGGCAGGTGGGAGCAAGCGCGCAGAGGTAGCCTGAAAAGCCGCCTCTGCGGTTTTCCATGAACACCAGTTTCCCGGGAACCCGGGCGATTTCATAAAATCCCAGGTCTCCGAAGAACTTTGCCGTTGAAGGTTTGGTATACAGGAACAGGCGGGTATTGCCCCGGGCGGACTGCACCTCCATCAGGTGGGTGACGATTTCGTTCATCAGCCCTTCGCCCTGGTGGCGGTTATCCACGGCAAAGCAGCGCAGGGTGTTCCCGAAGCAGCTGCCGGTGCCGATGATGCGGTAATCCTCGTCATACAGGCCGCAGATGTAATCCAGATTCCTGTCCCGCTGGATGCCCTCCTGCAGAAGCAGCGCGTCGATCTGCTGCAGGGCGCGCTTGTCGGTGGGGCGGATTTGAGAGATCTGACTCATTTGGACTCCTCCTCTAAAAAGTAAAGCATGAAGCACAGGGACAGAAGGTCCGCACTTCCGCCGGGGGACAAATTCAGCCGGATCATATCCTGGTCAAAGGCGGACAGGGCCCGCATGTCAGACGGGAAATCCCCGGAGAGAAGTTTGAGGGAACAGGCCTGGACCCGGGCGAGAAGCTCCTGGCCTCCGCGCCGGACCAGGTTGGTGTCCGGATTGCGGGCCATGAGGGCAAGCAGAGCTACGCAGCCGGCGTCATTGAGGGAACGCCCCTCCTGCAGGGCGCGGCGGAAGGCGGGATAACCGTCGTCGCGCACGTGGGGAAAGCCCTGCTCCGCTTCGCCCCGGGGGCCGGGATTCCCTGTGGACAGGTACAGCGCCTGCGCAAAGGTTGGCGTGCCCTCAGGGGCATCGCCCAGGTCCCGGCGGGTCAGTCCCCGGGTCATGGCGGCGCAGGTGCTTAGCAGCGGCTCCGCCTTCCAGCGGGAACGGGGAAGCCGGCCGGCGGCCGCGCAGAGGATTCCCATGCTGAAGATGGCGCCCCGATGGGTATTGATCCCGTCTGTCGCCTCCAGCATGAGGCCCTCGGCAAGGCGCCCGGGACCCCGCAGGAGGGAAAACGTCTTTGCGGGGTCCTCCTGAGCGGTGTCCCATCCGATCCCGGCACAGCGGGCAAAATAGGGATGGAGCGCGGAAATGCTGGCGGAAAAGGTAAAGACGTCCATGTCCCGGTGGCTGCCGGAATTGGCCCTGTCCACCAGGCCGGGCTTGGGCGTGGTGAGCACCTCGTCCAGAAGGGACTGGCAGGCAAGACGGGCAAGCGTCTGGCAGAGCTCCTCGCGGACGGCCGTCTGCAGTAGTTCCCGGGTCCGCTGCTGGAGCTGGGGAACCGTATGCGTGCGGGAGCGGGCGCAGGCCTGAGCGTCCCGGCTGCACAGCAGGCAGCTTCGTCCCGGAAGCCCCAGCTCCTGACGCTCCACCTTGCGCCCTTCAGGGGTCAGCACGTCCATGTCAAACAGCCGGCCCAGGGCGGAATACTCCTCGATGTCCGCGCACATCCGCTTGACCTGCAGGGCAGGCAGGGGGAGGACATAGAAGCTTTCCGGGCCGGTGGGGGCATCGGTGTCCAGGTGGTAGACAGGGACGATACCCTCGCGAAGAAACGCTCTGGACAGCAGACGCCGGCCCAGTGCGGCCCCCTCAAGGATCAGGCTGCTGGTTTTGACCGGCCCGGGGATATTCATGGTAAAGCACAGGAGGGTCTGACCGTATTGCTGCAGAAGCTCCTTCTGGCGCATTGCGCGCAGATCGCGGGCCTGCATCATGTCCATGACGGTGACATCCATGGTGATTCCTTTCTTGACGGAGGAAAGAGAAGCGGAAGGAAGGGCCTGCAGGCAGGGCTGCCGGCGGCATCCACGCTGCGGGCCGGTCCGGGCAGAGAACATGCCCGGCAGGATCTCCGGGGACATCCTTTACAGGGAGTCTACCCAAACGTTGCGCAAAAAGCAAGAAGGAGTCCGGGCACGTCCAAAAAACCGACTGCGGCACCCGGAACGGGTGCCGCAGTAATCAAAACTCAATTGTCGGAAATTGAGGAAACAATCAGGTCCCCTGAGGGAGCGGGCTGCCTCCGCTTACTGGATTTCAATGCGGTGGGCCGGCGGAATCTGCGGTGCAGCTTTGGCGATCCGCAGGGTCAGCACGCCGTTTTCCATGTTGGCCGTAATGTCTTCCCGGGAGATATCCTCGCCGATGTAGAAGGAACGCTGGCAGGTTCCCGTGAAGCGCTCGCTGCGCAGCACGCGGCCGTTGTCCCCGGAATCGGGGGTTTCCCGGTGCTGGGCACGGATGGTGAGGCAGCCGTCGACAAGCTCGGCCTGAATGTCGCCCTTTTCATAGCCTGCAAGGTCCATGCTCAGCTCGTAATGGTCATCATATTCCCGCAGGTCCGAGGGCATCGGACTCCGGAAAGGGCCCCGGTCAGAGAAGACCGGGAAAATCGGGGAAAAAAGATCAAACATCGTCAGCATGCGGGTGTCCTCCCCTTCGGTCAGTCAATGTGAATGGTGACGGCCTTGGGCTTCTCGGGGACATGCTTGCGCACGGTCAGGAAGAGCACGCCATCCGTGAGGGAGGCGGAGATATCCTCGTTGGTAGTCCCCTCGCCGATGTAGAAGGAGCGGCGGCATTTGCCCATGAACCGTTCCGACAGGTGACGCTTTTCGCCCTCGACAATCTCGGCGCGGCTGCGGCTGGCCAGGATGGTCAGGGTGCCGTCCTGCAGGTCAAGCTGGACATTATCCTTGGAAAAGCCCGGCAGGTTGATGCTCAGTTCATAGCGGTCCTCAAATTCGCGCACGTCGGTGCTCATCAGGCCTTCGGTGCGTCCGCGGTTTTCAGCAGCGGAAAACAGATCGTTGGTATAGTTTCTGGTCATAGCAGGTTCCTCCTCTGAATCAGGAAATGGCGATACGCCGGTTTTCAGGCAGTTTCGGAGCGGCTTTGGGAATGGTCAGGGTCAGCACGCCGTCTGCAAAGGCGGCACGGATGGCATCCTGCTCCACATCCTCGCCGATGGTGAAGGAGCGGCGGCATTCTCCGCTGAAGCGCTCATTGCGGATCAGCTTCCCTTCCGCATTCTCCTGGGCGGGGGCTTCGCGTTTGGCGTGAATGGTCAGCACGCCCTCCTTGACCTCTGCCGTGATGTTCTCCTTGCTGAATCCGGCCAGGTCCATGCTCAACTCGTAGCGGTCCGCGTACTCGGTGATGTCCGTGCTCATCAGGGCATTGGTGCGGCGGGGAGCGGGATCACGCACTTCGGGGAACAGGGTGTCATAAAGATCAGAAAATGTATTCGTAAACAACATTTGGAATCCCTCCATTCTGGTTGTGTTGATGTTGGTCAGGGAAAGGTCTTGTACCTTTCGACGGGTGTAGTATACCGCAGGTTGTTAGCACTGTCAATAGGTGAGTGCTAAAAAATTATTCGAGTATTTTCAAACGGAAATCAGACTGGAATGAAGCAATAAAAAGAAATATGAAAAATAATATATACTAATTATAAGAAAAGTTAGAAATGAAGAATTAAAAAATCATGGAAAGTCAGACCGAAAATCGGGGATAAAGACAAATGACAGGAAACATGATACAATTCCGGAAAAGACAGATGGCCGTCGGGCGGAAAGGAACAGCAGGCATGGAATGGATGAAGGAATATGAGCGCTGGTGCGCACGGGCGACGGAGGATGAGGAAATCCGTTGCGAACTGGAGGCAATGCGGGGAGACCCCGGGCGTATCGAGGATGCATTCTACCGTGAGCTGGAGTTTGGAACCGGCGGTCTGAGGGGCGTACTGGGTGCCGGCACCAACAGAATGAATGTGTATACGGTGGCCAGGGCAACGCAGGGGCTGACCCGGTGGATTCAGGAGAAAAAAGGTTCCGGGAGGGTGGCGCTCAGTTACGATTCCAGGATCAACTCCGAGCGCTTTGCCCGGACTGCGGCGGAAGTGTTTGCAGCGGGCGGGCTGCAGGTGGTGATGTATCCGGTGCTGATGCCCACCCCCTGTCTGTCCTATGCTGTCCGGGAACTGGGCTGTGATGCCGGCGTGATGATCACGGCCAGCCATAATCCTGCCAAATATAACGGCTACAAGGTGTATGGAAATGATGGGGGCCAGATCACCCTGAAGGCCGCGCAGGAGATTCTCTCCTGGATCGGCCGGGTGGACATTTTTGAAGATGTCCGCAAGGTTCCCTTTAACGAGGCCTGTGCCGCGGGAGGGATTCAGATGATCCCGGACTCGCTGCTGGAGCGGTTCCTTCAGGAGGTCCGCAGCCAGTCCGTGCTCTTTGGAGACGAAGCGGACCGCGAGGCGGAGATTGTCTACACGCCGCTCAACGGGACAGGTCGGGAACCGGTGACCCGGATTCTTCGGGAGTGCGGCTACCGGCACGTGCACGTGGTTCCCGAACAGGAATTCCCGGATGGCCGCTTTCCCACCTGCCCGTCACCCAATCCGGAAATCCGGGAGGCCATGGAACTGGGACTGGAACTGGCCGAAAGCAGGCATGCGGATCTGCTGCTGGCCACGGACCCCGACTGTGACCGCATCGGGATTGCGGTCAGGGATGATCAGGGAGAAATGGTCCTTCTGAGCGGCAACGAGACGGGAATGCTGCTGCTTGATTACATCTGCAGCCAGCGTACCCGTCATGGAAGGATGCCCAGGCGTCCGCTGGCGTACAAGACCATCGTCACCACGGACATGGCGGAACGGATCGCGGCGGATTACGGGGTTGAGATGCGCAATGTCCTGACCGGATTCAAGTATATCGGCGAGCAGATCGGTCTGCTGGAACAACGGGGAGAGGCGGACCGGTACATCTTTGGCTTTGAGGAAAGCTACGGGTACCTTTCCGGCACCTATGTCCGCGACAAGGACGGAGTGAATGCGGCGTTCCTCGTGTGCGAAATGTTTTCTTTTTATAAAGCGATGGGGGTCTCTCTGTACGGACGCCTCATGCAGCTTGCCGCCCGCTACGGTACCTGCCTGAACACGCAGCATTCCTATGGCTTTGAGGGGGCTGCCGGTATGCGGAAAATGAAGGGGATCGTGGACAGCTTCAGGAACGGCGTCACGCAGATTGCAGGCGTGCGGGTCTGCAGCCTGGTGGACTACGCCCGGGGGGTGGACGGCCTGCCCAGGTCCAATGTGCTGCGCTTTACGCTGGAGGGCGGGCAGACGCTTCTGCTGCGTCCCAGCGGGACGGAGCCCAAGCTCAAGTGCTACCTGATGGTCACCGCGGGGGACAGAAACGCGGCACTTGAACTGGAGGAAAGGCTGCGCAGGGATGTGGAGGCCCGCATCCGCCGGACCGGAGCGGACATCAAATAAAACAGAAGGCTGCGCCGAGGCGCAGCCTTCTTCATCTCGTGGGAGGGTGCTTTCATTCATAAGGGATCAGGGGGGACAGAACGGGCGGAGGACGTGACCCGGACGCTCAGCCGTTGTCGGGCGGCACCTCCGGGAGGGAGGCCGAGGGACAGAGGGAGGAGAGGGTGCAGCGCTGACATTCCGGTTTGCGGGCGTGGCAGACCTGTCTGCCGTGAAAGATCAGCCAGTGATGGGCCTGGCCCCACAGCTCCCGGGGGATGATGTCCATGAGCTGCTGCTCGCAGGACAGGACATCCTTGGCGCGGGCGAGAGAAAGGCGGTTGCTGACGCGGAACACGTGGGTGTCCACCGCGATGGCGCACTGCCCAAAGGCGTTTGACAGCACGACGCTGGCGGTCTTGCGCCCGACACCGGGCAGGGCCTCCAGAGCTTCCCGGGTTTCGGGAACCTGTCCGCCGTAGCGTGAGACCAGGATGCCGGCCATGGCGACCAGATTCTTGGCCTTGGTGTGGAACAGGCCGCATACGCGGATGACCTCCTCCACCTCCTGAGGATCCGCGGCGGCCAGGTGCGCGGCATCCGGCCACCGTTCAAAGAGGGCAGGAGTGACGGAATTGACCTTGATATCCGTGCATTGGGCGGAAAGGATGACGGCCACCAGCAGCTCGAAGGGACTGGAGAAGACCAGGGCGGGCCGTGCATCCGGGTAAAGCCGGGCAAGTTCGGTGAGAATCTCCTGAGCGCGGGCCTGTGAAGGATCGGAATTTGTCATGTTGATACTCCCCGTCAGATGCAAAGCGGTCAGATGGTGGGGGACGACAGCCCCAGCGCCAGAGCAACTTTGTCCACCCGGTCCCGAAGGGCGGTGAACTGGGTGGTGAGCACATTGCCCGCCTGAAGCCGAAGCTCAGCTTCATCCACCATGGAGATGCAGGCGGTGATCAGCTCGGGATTGACCACCACGGTGTTGATGCCGTAGATGTTCTGGGCCAGGGTGTTCAGGCATGCGATGGCGGTGATGTGCGCGCGCACGGAGGAGAGCTGGGAGATGGTGCCTGAGCCTGCGGACTGGGTCAGCCGGTAAACAGCGGTCTGGGCTTCTCCGGCTTCCACCGCAGCGCGGTCCATGATAGCCTGGTTATAATAGGAACCGGAATCCCGAAGACGGACATAGGCAAAGGAAACCAGTGCCAGTCCGACGGCCAGGAGAATGCACAGGACGGCCAGAAGCCGGATGGTCCGGCTTTTTTTTCGTCCGCTGCGATTGCTTTCAAAGGAATACATGTTGACACCTCCGAATGTGTTTCGGCACCCTCAACGGGCCTCGAAACAGGAAAATGCCGGCATGAACAGATGCCGGCATGAATCGCGAAGAAAACTTACTTCTGCTGGCTCTGCGGAGCTGTTTCCAGATCCCGGGAGGTCAGGTCAAAGTAGATCAGGGGACGGATCATGTAGTTGGTAGTAAACTGGACACCGCCGCACTTCATGACGCCGCCGCTGGCAGCGATGTATGAAGCTTTATCATAGTGCTCCCAGCTGGGGTTGCGGGCCCAATAATGGGTTGCAGGAGCGAACTTCTTGCTGACATAGACACCCTGTGCCGTGCAGTACGGGGTGGCCGTGGCGCGCCGGTCGGGATGGTCGACAAAAATCCGCAGAGCATCCTGACAGGTGATCAGGGTGACGGGATCTGCCGTGACAGCGGGTTCATACTTGGTGGTGAGTTCCTTGGTGATGATGCACTTCTTGTCCTCATCGGTGAAGGCGGCATTGTAGAAGTTGTCGTTGAGCCAGGCACGCAGAGTGGATTTCTCCCAGGAACACTTGCCGGTGGACGTGGAATAGGGACCGACGTCCAGCCCGTACTGGCTGATCATCATGGCCTCATTGCCGTTGATTTCCAGTATGCGCCATTCAATGGGCTCGGGACCGTTGTCGATGACATTGTCCTGCTCATAATGGCCAAAATAAACGTGATCGCCCGCCTGAACAGCCAGACCGGAGGCCAGTGCAAGGGTCATGACGAGAGCGGCGATACAGACTGTCAGCCACTTTTTCTTCATAATGGGTCATTTTCCTTTCTGATATATGAAATCAGGAGGAATGGTAGCACAGTCTCCGAACCTGTGCAAGGGGTGGCTTGAAATTGACAGATAAAACAGATGATGGTATGGATACCGTCTGCCCCCTTCCGCCCGAATCCCGGCACTTCCGGATCAGGTGAGCTTCCCGGGGCGGCTCCTCTGACTTGCGGCAGACGGGATGTGGCAGAAGACCGCTGGATTCATCATCCCTCAGGTCAGATTCCTCATGGATCAGGAAGGACTGCGCCGGCAGGGAGCGGGTCCCGGGCAAATGAATTCTTTTCAGCAACTGACCGGCAATCATTCTGAGCAGGATGCGGTTTGAGCGGACCGTCAGCAGATCGCATGCCGGATGGCATGCCGGGTGTGACCGGAACGCGTGCCTGAAGATGAGGAGGAACCGGTATGCGGGCACAGATCGCCTGCTCCTGTGATGCAGGATGCCGCAGCGGCCGGGATGACCCCGGAAAGGGACGTGACGGGGCATGCAGAGCCTGCTCAAATGGAAGGAGACGGAGATTCCGCGGGACGACAGAGGGGGAAGCCGTCTTGCGGAAAAGGATAAGCGCTTGTATAATGTGCCGGATATTATGGAAAGAAGGACCTGATTATGCCAATGAATATTGCGCTGGATGGCCCGGTGGGCGCCGGGAAATCCACCATTTCAGATATGGTTGCCCAAAGGCTGGGCATTCTGCACCTGGATACCGGGGCCATGTACCGGGCTGCCGGACTGCTTGCGCTGCGTACGGGCTGCAATCTGGAGGATGAAGCTGCGTGCACACGCCTGGTGGAGAACATGAAGCTGAGCGTGGCCTATAAGGACGGGCTGCAGCAGACTCTGCTGGAAGGGGAGGACGTCTCCGGCAGCATCCGCACGCCTGAGGTGTCCATGGCCGCCTCGGCCATTTCACGCTGGGGAGGTGTCCGCAGACGGATGGTGGCCCTTCAGCAGGAACTTGCCTCACTGGCGGACATGCTCATCGACGGCCGGGACATCGGCCTGCGCGTCCTGCCGGAGGCCAGGGTCAAGGTGTACCTGACCGCAGAGGATACGGAGCGTGCCAGACGGCGCACCCTTCAGATGAAGGAATCCGGGGTTCCTGCGGATTATGAACAGGTGCTCCGTGAACTGCGGGAGCGGGACTGGCAGGACATGCACAGGGAGGCGGATCCGCTGCAGGTGGCCCCGGGGGCAGTTGTGGTGGACAGCACGAACATGTCCATGGAGGAAGTGGCGGAAACAATCGCAAGGATGGCAAGGAAAGCATATGGAAGAGAATGAAAAGAAAAAAACGCCGGAACCGGTGGTAAAGAAAAAATCCCTGCTGTACAGCATCGTGCGGGTGCTGTATCTCATTATCGCCAAGCTGTTTTTCTTCATAAGGATTGACGGAAGGGAAAATATCCCTGCAGACCAGGCATGTATTCTCATGGCCAACCATCAGAGCGTGCTGGATCCCCTGACCCTGGCTCTGTGCTGCCCGGACCGGCAGATCTACTTCATGGGAAAGAAAGAGCTGTTTCAAAAAAAGTTCTTCGGGAACATCCTGCGGAGGGTGCACGCCTTTCCGGTGGACCGGGGGAACCTGGATATGAACGCAGTGCGGACCGCCATGTCCATACTGCGCAGCGGGGAAACCCTGGGAATTTTCCCTGAGGGAACCCGCTCCAGAACCGGGTATATGGGCCCGCTGCTGGGCGGGGCTTCCCTGCTGGCCATCAAGAGCGCATGCCCGGTGGTGCCGATCTATATTGAAGGCAGATACTGGATTTTTCATCCCATGCGCGTGCATATCGGCCGCCCCATCGAGATGGCGGACCTGCTGGCGGGCCGGATCAACCGGGAGACCGGAGAGGTCATGACAGGCAGGATGCAGGATGCGTTCCTTCACCTGTCTGGAGGCAAATGTCTCCCGCCCCCGGAGAAGCCGTAAAATTATTTTTTTCGGCAGGAATTGTCAGATTCACGCAGAAGTGATATAAGAAGGATGTTTGGAATGAGAATCATCATTGGAGAGCATGCCGGATTCTGCTTTGGCGTCAAGCGCGCCGATGAAACCGCATTTGCCTGTGCGCAGGAAAAGCTCAATGCCGTGACGCTGGGCCCCCTGATCCACAATCCCCAGGAGGTGGAGCGCCTGCGCAGGGCGGGAATCCCCAGCGTGGAGTCGGTGGATGAGGTTGGGGACGGACAGACGATGATTATCCGCTCCCATGGCGTGGCACCGTCCGTGTACGAGCAGGCCAGGGCGCGCGGTCTCTCCGTGATCGATGCCACCTGCCCCCATGTGGCCAGAATCCATGATCTGGTGGCCCGTTACAGCGAACAGGGTGATACGGTCATCATCGTGGGCGAGGCGGACCATCCCGAGGTACGGGGAATCGCCGGATGGGCAAAGGGGCCGGTACTGATGATTCCGGATGCGGAAACAGCGGCAAGCATCCCTGTTCCCGACCGGGCGCTGGTGATCGCGCAGACCACCCTTCGGGAGGAAAGCTTCCAGAGGGTGCTTGAAGTGCTTGAACCCCGCATCCGGGAGATGACGGTCAGAAAGACGATCTGCGGTGCCACGGAGCACCGCCAGGAGGAAGCCCGGCAGCTGGCAAGGACAGCGGATGTCATGGTGATTGTGGGCGGCAAGAACAGCTCAAACACCACCAAGCTGGCGGAGACCTGCAGAAGTCTGTGCAGACGCTCCTATCTTGCGGAGGTCCCGGAGGACCTGCGCGGGGAGATGTTCAGGAATGCCGTCACTGTGGGAGTGACCGCCGGCGCATCGACGCCGCAGTGGCTGCTGGATCAGGTGGTCGACCGGATCAGGAGCCTTGATGAAGGTGTTGACAGCGAAAGCTGATGACATATAGATATGCATTTGCAGGAAATGCGGATGCAGGAGGAGGAAGTATTGATATGAACGACATGGAAAAGAACCAGGTCCCCGAGGGCGGCGAAGATTTTGCTGCGATGCTGGAAGAAACGATGATCAAACCGAAGACCGGACTGATTATCAAAGGTGTTATTGCTCAGGTTAACGACGACGGTGTGGTGGTCAGTATGCCCGGCAAGGCAGACGGCTTCATCAAGAACAGCGATCTGGTCAATAAGGATTACAAGGTGGATGACGAGATCGAGGCCGAGGTCGTCAAGCTGAACGATGGCGAGGGATATATTATCCTTTCCGAGCGCAAAGTCATGGCCAACAAGAACTGGGAGAAGCTGGTTGCTGAACATGATACCGGCGCCTGCGTGGAAGCGGTTGGCCGCGAGGCCGTCAATGGTGGCCTGATTGCAGACGTTATGGGTGTGCGTGCTTTCATTCCTGCGTCCCATCTGTCCCGCCGTTATGTCGAGAACATTGCCGAGTTTGTCGGCAAGCAGATGATGGTCAAGATCATCGAGATCGACAAGAGCAAGCACCGCATCGTGGCCAGCCGCAAGGCCTACCTCAACGACGAGAAGAAGAAGGTCTGGGACAACATCGAGAAGGACCAGGTGGTCAAGGGCACCGTCCGCCGTCTGGCCGACTTTGGCGCCTTTGTGGACATCGGCGGCGTGGACGGTCTGGTTCATGTGACCGATCTGGCCTGGTACAGGGTGAAGCATCCTTCTGATGTGGTGACCCCCGGACAGGAAGTCATGGTCAAGATCATCAATGTGGACAAGGACAAGGAGCGCATCCAGCTGAGCATGAAGGCGCTGCAGCCCCAGCCCTGGGAGACGGCCGACGAGCGGTATCCCGTGGGCTCCATCGTGGAGGGCAAGGTTGTCCGCATCACCACCTTCGGCGCCTTTGTGGAGCTGGAGCCCGGCCTTGACGGACTGGTTCACATCTCCCAGTGCGCCCTCAAGCGCATTGCCAAGGTGGAAGACGCGGTTCAGGTCGGCCAGACCGTGCGCGTGAAGGTGCTCAAGGTGGACAAGGAAGCCAAGAGGATCAGCCTTTCTATCCGTGAAGCCCTGACCGAAGAAGTCGATTACAATGCCGAAGTGCAGGGACTCGACTTTGAAGATGCCGGCGTCCCCTCTGAGGAGGAAGCCGCGGCACCGGTTGAGGAGACTCCCGCCGAGTAATTCCCGGATAACCATCCGCACCGGAGAGAAATCTCCGGTGCTTTTTTCGTCTGTGCGGGCATGCGGCGGACGGAGGAAGGGACAATTGGAGCGGAAAGGTGCATATGTGGAACCGGACAAGTTGACTTTAATGGGGGTCTGGGGTATGATTTCCCGGAAATCATAAAGGAAGATATTTCCGGAAAGGAGCGCTGCATGCATGAAAAAAAGCATCCAAACCGGCCGCTGATGATCTATTATGTGATCGCGCTGGTGGTGGTGATGCTGCTCAATGCGCTGCTGTTCCCCAGAATAGAGCGCTACAGTATCAAACAGGTGGAGTATTCCGAGTTCCTTGAGATGCTCAAGGAAGGCGAGCTGGAAAAGGTGGAGATCAACGAGAAACAGATCGCCTTTACTCCCAAGGCAAATTCCAAAAAACTGGTCCCGGATGAAAAGATCACCTACTATACGACCAACCGGGTGGACGGGGATGACAAACTTGTGGACCGTCTGGTGGAGTCCGGCGTCGTGTTCGGACAGGTGGTCCCGGAGGAAATGAGCCCCATCATCTCCTTCCTCATCAGCTGGGTTCTCCCCCTGGTGATCTTCTACGGAGTCGGCTCCCTGATGTTCCGCAGGCTGGGGACGCGGCTGGGCGGCAACAGCATGAGCTTTGGCAAGAGCAATGCCAAGATCTATGTGGAGGCCCAGACCGGCAAGACCTTTGCGGATGTGGCCGGGGAGGACGAGGCCAAGGAGGCGCTCAAGGAAATCGTGGATTTCCTGCATGACCCCGGCAAGTACCGGGATATCGGCGCGCGCCTGCCCAAGGGCGCGCTGCTGGTGGGCCCTCCCGGAACCGGCAAGACCCTGCTGGCCAAGGCGGTCGCCGGCGAAGCCAAGGTACCCTTCTTCTCCATCTCCGGCTCGGAGTTTGTGGAGATGTTTGTGGGCATGGGCGCCGCCCGCGTGCGCGATCTGTTCAAGCAGGCCGGGGATAAAGCCCCCTGCATCGTGTTTATCGATGAGATCGATGCCATCGGCAAGCGCAGGGACGTGAGCGGCTATGGCGGAAATGACGAACGCGAACAGACCCTCAACCAGCTGCTCACCGAAATGGACGGATTTGACGCCGGAAAGGGCGTGGTGATCCTGGCGGCCACCAACCGTCCGGAGATTCTGGACAAGGCCCTGCTGCGGCCCGGACGCTTTGACCGGAGGATTCCGGTGGAGCTGCCGGACCTGGCCGGACGCGAGGCTATCCTCAGGGTGCATTCCAAGGATGTCAAGACGGTGGAGGGCATCGACTATACCCAGGTGGCCCGGGCAACCAGCGGCTGCTCGGGCGCCGAGCTGGCCAACATCATCAATGAGGCGGCCATCGCGGCGGTCAAGGACGGACGCACCGCCGTGACCCAGCGGGACATGGAAGAGGCGATTGAAACCGTCATTGCCGGATATCAGCGCAAGAACGCCGTGGTTTCCCAGAAGGACAAGCTGACGGTGTCCTATCATGAAATCGGACACGCCCTGGTGGCGGCCAAGCTGAAGAACACCGCTCCCGTGCAGAAGATCACCATTGTTCCCCGCACCAGCGGAGCCCTCGGCTATACCATGCAGGTGGATGAGGAAGAGCGGCTGCTCATGACCCGCGAACAGATCCTCGAGCAGATCACCACCCTGTGCGGCGGACGCGCGGCGGAGGCCCTGATCTTCCAGCGCATCACCAGCGGCGCGAGCAATGATATCGAGCGGGCCACCAAGCTGGCCAGAACCATGATTACGCGCCTTGGCATGAGCGAAACCTTTGGCATGATGGCCCTGGAGACGCAGACCGGCCAGTTTGTCAGCGGGGATGCCCAGCTGGTGTGCTCGGATGAGACGGCGGCCAAGGTGGATGCCGAGGTCCGGGAAATCATCGCCAAATGCTACCAGGCGGCGTACCAGATCCTCAGCGACAACAAGGACAAGCTGCATGAGGCGGCAAAGGTGCTGCTGGACAAGGAAACCATTACCGGCATGGAGTTTATGGCCATCCTTGCTCCCAATCAGCTGCCGGAGACCGCGGGACCGGACAGCGAACCCGGGACCGGGGAGCCTCCCGAGAACCTTTCGGATACCAGCATGGACGGCGTGGACATCAAGTAAACATTCAGCCCCGCACCACAAGTGCGGGGCTGATTTGAAAGGAAGAAAACATGGATGCACAGCAGGCTTTTGAAAACTACGAAAAGGAGCTCCGAAGAGAGCTGAGCACCGCCGCGACGGTGGACGCCGCCAGGGGAAGCATCCGTCTGATCCTGGAGCGCATCAGCGCTGACTGCATCGAGTCTGAAGAGGGACAGGATGCACGGGACCGCAGGCGCGCGGCCATGGCGCTGGTGCGACAGTCCCAGGGGCTGCTCAGTGCCTGCACCTCCAGTGCCGAGGTGGTCATGGAGAATGAGAAGCCGGATGACATGGCGCGGTTTCTGCGGCTGGCCGGTCTGGCCTGCCTGCTGATCCCTGTGGTGACGGAGGCCGTGGGCGGCAGGTTCGTGGCTGCTCTGCTGACCGTCGCGGGCGCGGCGGTGATGCTGGCCGGCGGGCGTGAAAAGGCCCCCGGCGTACAGGCCCGCTCCAGGGTAATGGTGGACCCGGAGATCGGCTGCAGGGAGGTTCTGCAGCTGTGCAAGGCGGCGGACGTGCTGTGCAGCGACCTGCAGCTCATCGAAAGGGAAAGCGGGCTGCGCCAGAGCGAGGAAACGGGGGACGCCCTGCTGAGTCTTTTGTCAACGCTGCTGGAAAGCGGGGATGAGGACAGCCGCACCCTGGCCGGCCAGGCCATGAAGGAGCTGGGCATGCAGGCGGTTCCCTACAGCACGGATGCGCAGGAGGCCTTTGATGTGCTGCCGACCCGGGGAGAGACCCGGACCGTGAGGCCGGCCATTGCCAGAGAAGGAAAAGTGCTCAGGCGCGGTCTTGCGGTCATGCACGGGCAGTCGTGACGCATTTCCCTCAGGAGGAGAAAAGATGAAGATATTAGGATTTGATCTGGGCGACGGCGAAAGCGCCGTGGCGGTGCTGGATACCGAATCCACCGTGGAACCCCGGATTGTTCCGGTCCAGGACCGCAGCAGCACCCTGTCCGCTGTGGGAATCCGGGAGGGGAAGGTGGTCATCGGCGAGGAGGCCACGGTGCTGCTGGGGGCCAGTCACACCCAGGTCCGCTTCAAGTCCCGCTACCTGACGGATCCGGAAGCCCAGGGGGACATCCGGCTGTTTGCCCAGGGAATGATGCAGGAGCTGACCCGGCAGGATCCCGGGATCATGACCCGGGTGCAGGGAACCGTGGTGGGTTGTCCTGCAGGCTGGGGGGAGAAGCGCAGGGAAGCGTACGCGGCCCTGATCGAAAGCGCCGGATTCCCCAATGTCAGCGTGGTCCCGGAATCCAGGGCTGCCTTCCTGTATGCCCGGCATGCCCGGGGGCTGCAGGTGGATCCTGTGCTGATGCAGAAAAGCGCCATGGTGATCGATATCGGGTCCTCCACCACGGACTTTGCCTATATCGTGGACGGGCACCAGCAGGACCTTTCGCTGTTCGGGGATGTGAGTCTGGGCGGCGGCGTGCTGGATGAACTGATCCTGGAGGAATGCGTGTCTGCCTCCCCCGAAAGGAAGGCCATCGAGAGCACGTTTCGGGAAAGCCAGGAATGGAGGAGCTACTGCGAGGTGGAGGCCAGGCGGCTCAAGGAACGGTATTTCCTGAGTGAGGAAAACTGGGAGGAGCAGCCCCTGACCAAGAGGCTGACCCTGTGCTATGACCAGACGGCGCACCTGACCCTGAGCCTGACCCGGGCGCGGATGGACAAGCTCATCCGCAGACCGGTGCGCGTGCTTGGAGGGAGAAGCTTCCTGGATACGCTCAGGGAGACGCTCCAGACGGCCGTGCGCTCCAGCAGCGACCTGCCGCCTCAGGTGGTCATTCTCACCGGAGGGGCCAGCCGGATGAGCTTTTTCAGGGACTGCTGCAGGGAGGCCTTTTCCGGGAGCGTGCTGGTGTTCTGCCCTGAACCCGAATGCTCCATCGCCCGGGGCCTGGCCTACTGCGGCCGCGTGGATGAGAACCTGCGGGTGTTCAGGCAGGAAGTGGCCTCCATTGCCCGGGGCGAGATGCTCGGGCAGGCGGTGGGTGCCAGCATTCATGAACTGTACGAGCCCATTGCGCAGGTCCTGGTGGATACGGCCCAGGAGACCGCGATGCGGGATGTGGGCATCTGGCGCCAGGGCGGCTTTGAGACCATCGAGAAGATGGACGAGGCGCTGGCTGGCGATATCCGGAAGGCGTTTTCCGAGGAAAAGGTCAGAAAACGCCTTGAAACCCGGGTGGCCAGCTGGCTGGAGAAGCTGATGGGCACGCTGGATGCCCGGCTGATGGATCTGTGCGAGCGGTGCGGCGTGCCGCCGGAGAGGCTGAGCCTCAGCCGGACGCAGGTGGATACGGGGCTGGAGCATGTGGGCCTGTCCGTGCAGGATGCCCTGGGGATGGAAATCCTCACCCCCGTGATGAGCATCGTGCTGGGTGTCGTCGGCGCCGCAATCTGCGGCGGCGGCGGCATCGCCCTGGTGGGGGCGGGCCCGGTGGGCGTGCTGACCGGCGCCGTGATGGGCGTTCTCATCGCGATTCTGGGGTCCCTTGGACTGCAGAAGGCCCTTGGAAAGGTGCGCATCCCGGTGCTGCTGCGCCAGCTGGTCCGTGACAGCGCGGTAAAGAAGGGCCTGGAGCGTCAGCGCAAGAGCATGGAAAAGGAGCTGATTTCGGCGCTGGCGGATCCGCGGAACGGGTTCTCCGCCCGGCTGTGCCAGAGCCTGTCGCAGACCCTGGGCGTCCAGCTTGAACGGATGGCCAGGGAGGCGGAAATGTCCATTGAGGCGTAGATTCCGGAAGGAGGAGAGACGATGCTGGTCAAAGACGGATGGCTGTTTATGGACGGCGCGTTCCTGAAGAGGGATGTGCGTGTGCAGGAAGGGCGCATCTGCGAGATCGGGGAGCTGACCCCCGGGGCGGATGAGGAAGTGGTCAGCTGCGCAGGACGGCATGTGGTCGCGGGCCTGGTGGATATCCATATCCATGCCTTCGGGGGTGCGGACTGCATGCGCGGAGAGCAGGATGTGCGGCGCATGAGCCGGGGACTGCTGGAGACCGGGGTGGCGGCATTTGTCCCCACCACCATGAGCGCGGATGAGGCGCAGACCCGGGAGGCGCTGCAGGGAATCCAGCGGGTCATGGACCGGCAGGAACCCAACGGTGCCCGGGTGCTGGGCGCCCACATGGAAGCCCCCTTCCTGGCACCGGCCTTCAAGGGCGCCCAGAGGGGGGAATGCCTCATGGCGCCCTCCATGGAAGCCTTTGAGCGCATGACGGCGGGAACCCGCTGCGTGCGCATGATGACCCTGGCCCCGGAACTGGACGGCGCCTGTGAGGTGATTTCACGGTTGGCCGCCCGGGGCGTTGTGACCTGTGCGGCCCATACCGGCGCGACGGCGGAGCAGGTCCACATGGCCGCCGATGCGGGACTGACCCAGATCACCCACCTGTTCAATGCGCAGACCCCGCTGCACCACCGCAAACCCGGTGTTCCCGGGGCAGGGCTGGCGGATCCCCGGATCTCGGTGCAGATCATTGCGGACGGCATTCACCTCCATCCGGACATCCTGCGCATTGCCGCCCTGTGCAAGGGCGCGGCAGGAACCCTTCTGATCTCGGATTCCATGGAGGCCGCCGGGCTGCCGGACGGCAGCTATGAGCTGGGCGGGCAGAAGGTGACGGTGAAGGAGGGGTGCGCCCGGCTTGAAAACGGGGTGCTGGCCGGGTCCACGCTGCTGCTGCACCAGGCGGTGACCAACATGATCCGCCTGGCGGGCATCTCCCCGGAGGTGGTGATCCCCATGGCCACCAGCTCGCCGGCGGACTCCATCGGCTGCAGGGAGGCGGGCAGGATCCGCCCCGGGGCCGACGGGGTGCTGGCTGTCTTTGACAGCGACTGGAAATTTGTCAGGGCAATCGTATAGGAGGCTGTATGGAACACGAAAAGATCGAGCGGATCAATGAACTGGCCAGAAAGAAAAAGACGGTGGGACTGACCGAGGCGGAGAAGGCCGAACAGGCTGAACTGCGGGCGCAGTACATCGCGGAATTCAGGGCCAATGTGGAGGATACCCTGCAGCGGGTCCGGGTGGAGCAGGCGGACGGCACCTACAAGCCGCTGGTGCGCATCAGGCCCGAAACTTTGCCGCAGTAAGAAAGAAAGCCGCCCTGCACAAAAACGTGCAGGGCGGCTTTCTTTACCCTTTGGGGGAACGGCGCCCCTGCGGGTCAGAATTTGTAGTAGATGAAGGCGGCTTCATTGAAGCCGGACCCCCAGATGCCAAAGATCACGATGCACAGGATGCCCAGCAGGAAAACCAGCCACCGCAGGGGGAGGGGCAGGGAGACAAGACGTCCCCGGACATCCACGCCCCGCTCACTCAGGAGGGAAATGGCAAAGACCAGCAGGGTGCCAATGGCCAGGACCGTCAGGTCGTGGACAGGCAGGGAGCAGCGCTCCAGCAGCGATGCGGTCATCTCTCCCGGACGCCAGTCCGTCAGGGCGCTGCGGATCATGGAAAAGGCGGCGGCCCCGCTTGCGGCGCGGTCGAAGAACCAGCCGATATTGACGATCAGGAAGGTGCGGAGCACCCGGGCCACGTGAAGAATCCTCCCGGGAGAGGCCGGGGCCAGGCGCTTGGTGAGCGGTTCGCAGATGGCGGCAATGGCCAGAAGGACACCGTTGTACAGGCCCCAGAGCAGGTAGTTGGGCGTGGCCCCGTGCCACAGGCCCACCAGCAGGAAGACAAGGATGTTGCCAAGGGCGGCGGGAAGGGTTCTGGACAGGGAGGGGAAGCGGCCCTTGAGAGATTTGGAGAGGGAGGACATGGGCCGGGAGAGGACAAAGGGATAAAACACGTAGTCCCGCATCCAGGCGCCCAGGGTGATGTGCCAGCGGCGCCAGAAGTCCGCCAGGGAGACGGCAAAATAGGGGCGGCGGAAATTGGCGGTGAGATGGACGCCCATCAGCTCGGCAATGCCGGTGACCAGGTCGATGCCGCCGGAAAAGTCGCAGTACTGCTGCAGGGAGTACAGCAGCACGCCCAGAATCGTCATCTGGGCCCCGTAGGTCCCGGAGGGCGCATCGAAAATGGCGGCCACGGCGGGAAGCGCACGGTCCGCCAGCACCAGTTTTTTCATGAGCCCCCAAAGGATCAGCAGCAGTCCCCGGAGCATCCCGGAAAAGTCCACGTCCCCGGGGGACT
>OMRS01000372.1 GCA_900313545.1 uncultured Eubacteriales bacterium
CCGGTGGGGCCGACGATGGCCACCTTCTGCCCGGGAAGGATCCGGGCGGAGAAGTCCCGGATCACGGGCCGGTCGGGCTTGTCGGGATAGGCAAAGCGCACGTTCCTGAAGATGACCTCGCCGCGGACGCGGGAGATGCGCCGGGGGCGGCCGCTGTCGTCCTCCATCTCGTCCTCGCCCAGGAACTGGAAGACCCGCTCCGCGGCCGCCGCGGCGGACTGGAGGTTGGTCATGGACTGCCCGATCTGCTGGACGGGGGACTGGAACTGGCGGACATAGATCATGAAGGCGGCGATGACCCCGAAGGTGATCTGCCCGCGCATGGCCAGAAAGGCGCCCGCGACGCAGACGGACACGTATCCCAGGTTCCCCGCGAAGGCCATCATGGGCTGCATGAGGCCGCTCAGGAACTGGGACCTGAAGGTGGCCCCGCGGACCGCTTCGTTGTACGCGTCAAAGCGTGAGCGGACCTGCTCACGGGCGCCGGAGGTCCGGATGAGGTCGTGACCGGCGTACATCTCCTCGATAAACGCGTTGAGGCTGCCCAGGCTGACCTGCCGGGAGACGAAGTGTTTCTGGGAAACTTTCACCAGACGTGAGATGAGCACCAGGGAGAGCAGGACGCTCAGCAGGGAGGTGCAGGCCAGGGGCCAGCAGGTCAGAAACATCATGAGGATGCAGCCTGAAAACTGGGCGGCGGAGGAGACCATGGAGGCCAGGGAGTTGGACAGGGACATGGCGATGGTGTCCACGTCGTTGGTCACCCGGGAGAGCACGTCCCCGTATTCGTGAAAATTGAAGTAGGACAGCCGGAGGCGGTTGATTTTGCCGGAAATGTCCCCGCGCAGCCTGCGGGAAAGGCGCTGGTTGAAGCCGGCCATGAGGGCATGCTGTGCAAAGCCGAAGAAGGCGCTGGACAGGTTGATGGCAATCATCAGTGACCCGGTGGCGGCGATGGCGCCCATGTCGATGCCGGAAGCAAGCCCCTGCGTGATCTGGTCCGTGATGCGGCTGATCAGGCGGGGGCTGACGATATTCAGCAGGGCGCTGGCGGCGGCGAGCAGCAGGGAGAAAAGGAGGACGCCCAGGTTCCTGCGGCAGTAGGCCAGCAGGGACCTGAGGGAGGCCTTCAGGTCGCGGGGCTTTTCGGGGATGCGCTGGCGTCTTCTCTGCATCAGCCCACCTCCAGTTCAGCCCGGGACAGCTGGGACAGGGCGATCTCGCGGTAGACGGCGCACTCCCGCATGAGCGCGTCGTGGGTGCCGATTCCCGCGATGCGCCCTTCCTCCAGCACCACGATGCGGTCCGCGTGGCGGATGGTGCCGATGCGCTGGGCGACGATCAGGCGGGTGGTTCCCTTCATCTCTTCCTCCAGACGGCGCCGCAGCGCGGCGTCCGTGCGGTAATCCAGCGCGGAGAAGGAATCGTCAAAGATCAGGATCTCCGGCTTCCGGGCCAGCGCGCGGGCGATGGACAGGCGCTGGCGCTGGCCGCCGGAGAAATTGGCGCCTCCCTGGGCGACATGCGCGTCCATCCCGTCCTGCAGGGAGGAGACGAACCCGAGGGACTGGGAGATGTCCAGGGCGCGCTCACAGTCCTGTGCCGTGAAGGGCGCGGCGGCATTTCCGAAGGTCAGGTTCTCCCGGATGCTGCCCGAAAGGAGCACGGCCTTCTGGGAGACGAGGGCGATGCGCTCGGAGAGCTGGCGGAAGGTATAGCTGCGGATGTCCTTCCCGTCCAGCAGGATCTTTCCGCCGGTTGCGTCATAGAGGCGGGCGGCGAGGGAGACCAGTGTGGTTTTGCCGCTGCCGGTGGCCCCGATGAAGGCCACCGTCTCCCCGCTGCGCACCTCAAAGGTGAGGTCGTGCAGGCAGTCCCGGAGGGCATCCGGGTAGCGGAAGGAGACGTGCCGGAAGGAGAGGGTCCCCTTTTCCAGGGGATGGGCGCCGCTGCCTTCCCGGACCTCGGGAGAGGTGGAGAGAACCTCCAGGATGCGCCCGGCGGAGACCTGCGCCCGGGGCAGCATCATGAAGATCAGCACCAGCATCATGAAGGAGAGGACCACGAACATGGCGTAGGTGAAGAAGACCACCACCTCGCTGAAGAGGGAGATCCGGGCGGCGACCGCCTCCGCGCTCACGGGGGCGATCCCGTTGATCAGCAGGGCGCCCGTCCAGTAGATGGCCAGGGAGAGGACGTTCATGGACAGGCCGATAAAGGGCATGAGGACGGCCAGGCGCCGGCTGGTGTACAGCTGGGTCTTCATGAGGGCGGCGCTGGCCCGGTCAAATTTGGCCATCTGATAGTCCTCCGCATTGAAGGCGCGCACGATGCGCAGGCCGGTCAGGTTTTCCCGGGCGATCCGGTTGACCTGGTCGATCTGGTGCTGGATGATGCGGAAGCGGGGAAGCACAAGGCGCATGAGGAACAGAATGACGCACAGCATCAGCAAAACGGCTCCGGCGACGACCAGGGACAGCTGCCAGCTCTTTCCCACGATTTTGAGGATCGCCCAGACCGCCATGATGGGGGCCCTGACCACGACCTGAAGGCCCATGGAAATGAGGAGCTGGACCTGGGTGATGTCATTGGTGGTCCGGGTGATCAGGCTGGCGGTGGAAAAGGACTTCATCTCCCGGGCCCCGAATTCGCTGACGCGGCTGAAAACCTCCCCGCGGAGGGAATAGCTGAAGTTTGAGGAGATGCGGGCGGCCAGGTACCCCACCGCCACCGATGCCG
>OMRS01000184.1 GCA_900313545.1 uncultured Eubacteriales bacterium
GTTCCGGCTTCTCCGCCGCCGTCCCGATGACGGGCGGGGGAGCCGGTTTCTCCTTCACCGGGGGAACCGGCGTGGGGACAGGGTTTATCGCAGAGACCTTCTCACCCTGCTCCTCCTGCTTCCGCTTGTGCAGCCAAAGCAGGAAGCCAAGCAAGGCAAGCCCGAGCCCTGCAAGGAGCCATGGAAGAATTCCACGCCTCGGCACGGAAGTCCTTGCCATATTCGTCCCAAAGAAATGAAAACCCAATTCCTCGAACCGAATGTCCTCCACAAGAATCTCATTCGAATCCGTCTCCGGCAGGATCGCACAGATCACACCGTCCTGCACCGTGCCTTCCGTTTCCTGCCCATTCAAGGTAAGGTGCACAGTCTTTCCTTGGAAAGACTCATCCGACAGCAAGGAAGTCCCGTCCGTCTCACTGACCGTGGGCGTGATGCGAACCGTCACGCCTCTGTCCAACCGCGAAGGATCCGCCTCTGCCTTCAGCACCCCGTCCACTGCGGGAACAACCACCAGCTTCAGCTCCGTATCCGCCGGATAGTCTGCCTGCAGATTCAGCGTATCTCCCTGGACAGCGGAAAGCTGCTGTGACTGCACTCGTTCCGGCTTCTGCGGGAGCTGTCCGCCAAAGGCCACGCGTCCCGGCTTCGAGGATATGACTGTCACCTGAAGGCGCGCCGCCCCCGGCACGGGAACCTTTGCCGTCAGGGAAGAAATCTTCCCTGACGCATCCATCTTTTTCTCAATCTCAAGTTCCATGCCGCAGGTGTGCAGTTCGTCCCGCATGAGCTCCCATGACTTCATGACGATCTGACCGACAGAAACCGTCTCCCCTTTGGCATAGCCCCCATAGAGCTTATATTCCCAGTCATCCGGTCCATTTTTGATGGTGAGGATGTAAACGGGAATCCCTTCCCTGGATGCCCGTTCCATGCATTCCGCAAATTGCTGCGATGATCGGAGCGTCCCCTCCGAATCCGGCATCATGATTTCGCCGTCCGTCACAAGGACAACACTGCGCTGTTTCCCATTGCCTTTCTCCAGCGCCACCAAGGCCTGGGTCATGGCATCTCCCGTATTGGTATAGCCCTGATAAGCCACACCCGAAAGATCCGGAAGCTGCCCAGGCTGCACACCGGTCAACGGGAGAACCGGCGTCGTCCATGTGCTATACGTGAAAATCCCTGCCCGATCCGAAGGCTCCAGTGATGCCATCATTGCCCGTATCGCATCGGAATCGTTCATCGACTGGCTCGTGTCCATGAGGAACATGACATCCTGACAAAAGCCGTGATGCATCCCGGTACCCAGCCAGGATGAGACGCCAAATGCCGCCGCCACCAAAAGCCGCGCCAACCGGGCACTCTTTTTCCTGCTGATATGATCACCCCATCTCAATGATGGATAAAGAGGAAGGAATTTACTCCCCTTCAGAACCGCCTTCCTGTGCAGCCTCCTGTGCCGCAGGCTCGCCGGCAGAATCTCCGGAAGGCTCGCCGCCGCTTTCCTGGGTCGGCTCCGACTTGTAGGCAGCCGTTGTCATCTCGTAAAGCGGTTTCTTGAGATCTTCCACCGCAGTCTGGATCTTATCGGCATCGCCACCGTCAATGGCTCCCTTCAGCTTGCTGATGGCATCCAGTACCTTGTCGGCAAGCTCCTTGCCCGCCTTCTCTCCAAGGTCCTCCAGACTCTTCTCTGCCTGGCACACGAAGGCATCTGCCTTGTTCTTTACCTCCACGGCCTCCTGCCTCTTCTTGTCATCCTCTGCATGAGACGCGGCTTCCTTCACCATGCGGTCAATTTCCTCCTTGCTCATGCCGCTGGAGCCCTGAATGACAATCTTCTGTTCTTTGCCCGTGCCCATATCCTTCGCAGAGACCTTCACAATGCCATCCGCATCCACCTCAAAGGTAACCTTGATACGGGGCACACGACGAGGCGCCGGAGGAATATCCGTCAAGGTGAACTTGCCCATGCTCATATTGTCTGCCGCCATGGAACGCTCGCCCTGAAGGACATGCACCTCCACCGAAGGCTGGTTGTCGACAGCGGTGGAGAATTCCATGCTCTTTTCGCAGGGAATGGTGGTATTGCGCTCAATGATCTTGGTGAATACCCCGCCTGCCGTTTCGATGCCCAGGGAAAGGGAGGTAACGTCAAGAAGCGTCAGCTCCGCCTTCACTTCACCGGAGAGCACGCCGCCCTGAAGCGCTGCGCCTTGTGCCACGCACTCGTCCGGGTTTACTCCCTTGGAAGGCTCTTTATCGAAATAGCTCCTGATGAGCTCCTGTACGGCGGGAATACGGGTGGAACCACCCACCAGAAGGATCTTGTCGATTTCCTCTGCCGTCACGCCGGCATCCTTCATGGCCTGCTCCACCGGCTTCTTGGTACGCTCCACCAGGTCCTTGGTGAGTGCCTCGAACCTTGCCCTCGTGAGCGTCACATCAAGGTTCTTGGGACCCTCCGAGTCCACGGCGATAAAGGGCAGATTAATGCTCGTCTCCTGCATATTGGAAAGCTCGATCTTGGCTTTCTCCGCAGCCTCCATGAGACGCTGCGCCGCCATAGGATCCTTGGAGAGATCTATGTCATTTTCCTTCTGGAAGTCCTTGACCAGCCAGTCAAAGATCGCCTTGTCGAAATCATAGCCGCCCAGGAACGTATCACCGCTTGTGGATTTCACCTCAAAAACGTTGTCCATCAGTTCCAGGATGGTCACATCAAAGGTACCGCCTCCAAGGTCAAAGACCAGGATCTTCTCATCGCTGTCCTTGCCGAGGCCATAGGCAAGAGCGGCAGCCGTCGGCTCGTTGATGATGCGAAGCACATCAAGGCCGGCAATCTTTCCTGCGTCCTTCGTCGCCTGACGCTGGCCATCGTTGAAATAGGCCGGCACGGTAATGACCGCCTGTGTTACGCTTTCTCCCAGATAGGCTTCCGCATCCGCCTTGAGTTTCTGGAGAATGATGGCAGAGATTTCCTGCGGCGTGAACTTCTTGTCGCCAATGGTGACCGTATAGTCCTTCTCGCCCATGTGACGCTTGATGAACTCCACCGTACGATCCGGATTGGACACCGCCTGACGGCGCGCCAGCTGCCCCACAAGGCGCTCGCCGTTCTTCTTGAAGCCAACGACAGACGGCGTAGTGCGGCTGCCCTCCGGGTTCGTGATGACTGTAGCCTCTCCGCCCTCCACGACGGAGACCGCCGAATTCGTTGTCCCAAGATCAATCCCAATGACTTTTGACATGGCATTTCCCTCCAATTTGCATACCATAGTTTATGACAGTGATGCCAACCATCAATGCAGTCTATACATACACTAAGCCATTTCTCCAAAAAAATCCATTTTCCTGCTATTTTCCTATGAATATTGAATACAATTTTATTACATCTGCGCCCAAAGCCTCTGATATTTCTCCATTTCATCAATGGCATGCAGCAGCATGCGCCGTTGGATGAGAGGCTCGTTGTTCATGAGACGGCTCATTTCCTCCAGCGGAATATAGAGAAGGGTCGCATCCTCGCTCATGACCTCGACAGACAAACTGGAGCGGCGGGTGGGCAGCAGGCACGTCTCATTGACCCAGGAATTCGCTTTTTTAAGATCCAGTAAATTATACAGGCCGTTTCCCAATTTGATGTTGCGGGACACAGTTCCCTTAAGGACAAAAATGCAGTTTTCCTCCATTTCCTTCTTGGGGATACGGTCCCCCATAAAACACGCAGCAATCCGGGGATGAAGGATATCCCTCCGCAACGCAGACAGGTCGATTCCTTCCATAAAGTTTATTTGTGAAATGAGGCTGTGAACAGGAGGACTCGCCGCGCTTTCTTTGTTGCGCAGAAAAGGTTTTGCACCTTCGTCACCGCGGTTTTCCCGTTCAAAGATGGAAAGCGGCTGTTTCCAGTCCAAAAGCACCTGCTGCAGGATATGCGCGTAACGTTTGGCCAAAAGTTCCATGCCGTAAGGCTTGAACCGGCTTTCGTCGTAAATCATCGTCATGGAAAACTGATCCCCATTGGCATGGAAATAGATGCCGAGACCAATCCCCTGAACTGCCCAGACGTTCTGTGCCACGACGTTCCCTTCAGGAAAAGCTTCTACCGCAGAATAGGCCCTTTCCCCATGGAGGAAATCGTAAAAACTGAGAAGATGATTGAAACTCAGTTCTTGGGAGGGTCCGCGACTGCACTTCATGGACTCCCCGATTTGCGCGAGCTGTGAGGCCACTGTCTTTTCTATGGATATCTCTGGAGTTTTCCGAAACCGGATCGGCAGCACGCGAAGGAAGCCGCCTGTCCCATGAGACGGCAACAGCAGTGGGAAATAGGTGTCAGAGCCTTTATTGGTCTCCAGAAGCAAGAGCCCCCAGGCGCTTTCGAGAATACTCATGAGAAGATCA
>OMRS01000393.1 GCA_900313545.1 uncultured Eubacteriales bacterium
CAGGTTGGTCATGATGTTGGTCCACTGAGAAGAATGAGAACCTACATACTCGGCATAGGTCATGTCGGTTCCCGCGACCTTGGTCAGGGAGCAGTTCTTCAGAGTGTAGATGGCAGGAGTCTCGTCAAAGAGCTCGGCGGCAGCGGCCTTGTTGCAGGGATAGCTGTCGAACTCATCGGACCAGGCGATCTGGGTGGCAGCGGAGCCGAACCATTCCGCAAACGCCTTCACGGTTTCGGTTTCCTCAGCGGTACGGCCCTGGCGGTCCAGCACACCGATGTACTCGGCGATGTAATAGGTGCCGTCATCGATATCCACCAGCGCCCAGTTCTCCGGCTGGAGGGTGCCGCGCAGGGGCTTGTCAAAGGTGCTGGCAGCGGCATCGATGTTTCCATACAGGGAAGAGGAGTAGAAGGTGGACACCTGGACGTCGCCGCGGTTGAGAGGATCAAGGCCGTAGCTGTCGCCGGTGAAGTTGCCTTCCGCACAGTATTTCCACAGGGTCTTCCAGCCGTCCAGGGAGATTCCGCCGGCTGGAGAGGAAGGATCCGCGAAGGGATACAGCATGGCGCTGTTGATGTTGGAGTTGGTGGTTCCGCCGACTTTGCCCTGACGATACCACTTGTAGCCGCAGTTGACCAGGTCGGCCCAGTGCTCAAAGTGCAGCGCCTTGCCGTTGGTTCCCAGCTCGTCGTTGCGGTAGAGCATCAGAACATTCTGGATCACGAGGCCGTAGGCCTTTCCGGGATAGGCGTAGTCTCCGACTTCTTCGGCCCAGGAGGGCGTCCAGTCGGCAATCTTCAGATTCTCATACTGGCCGTTGACCAGCTGGGACCAGCGGGTCTCGTTCAGGCCGAAGATCAGGTCGCCGTCCTTGTTCTCGTTGGCAGCCTGAATGGCGGCGGTATCTCCGGAGATGACGGAGTTGTCATCGATGGAGATATTGAAGCCGGCTTCCTTGGCCGCGTTGATCAGCCAGGTCGTCCGCTCGCTGGAATTGGAGTTGGAATAAATGCGGATGGTGTAGTCGCCTGCGGCAGATGCGACCGCTGCCAGACTGAGCAGCAGGACAGCAGCCAGAGCGATGGACAGAAGTTTTCTCATGGTCTGTACCTCCTCGTTTTGTTTGGGGAATCATCTTTATCCCCGTTTGGATATATTATAAAGCATATCAGACAAAGAGACAAGTCATAAATTGGTAAAACTGACCGCTACAGTTGACGAAAAACTGGAAGGATTGCCCTACCCCTTGACGCCTCCGGAGGTCAGCCCGGCGGCAAGGTGCTTCTCGATGAACATGAACAGGATGACGACGGGAACGGTGGCCAGCAGCGCCGCAGCAAACAGGTACTGCCACTCGATCATATTAAATGACGAAAACTGGGTGATGCCCACGGTAATGGGCCGGTTGGTCTGGGTGGAAATGAGGACGGTGGAGATGGTGTATTCGTTCCACGCGTTGATGAAGATGAAAATCAGCGTGGTGACAATGCCGGGCGCGGCCATGGGCAGCAGAATGCGGATGAGGGCGCCGACGGTGGTGCAGCCGTCGATGGTGGCGGCCTGCTCCATTTCGGAGGAGATGGAGACGAAGGTGCCCCGCAGCAGCCAGATGGCAAACGCCTGATTGAAGGCGGCATTGATGAGCATCAGTCCAAGGAGGGAGTCGTTGAGGTGCAGGGTGTTCATCAGGCGGGATATGCCCACCAGAAGGACCACAGGAGAGAACATCTGACTCATGATGACAAAGCCCAGATAGGCCTTGCGGCCCCGGAAGCTCATGCGGGCCATGGCATAGGCGGCGGGGATCCCGCAGAGCATGGAGATGCAGGTGGCGCCGCCGGCAATCAGCAGGGAGTTGATCAGATAGCGCAGTACGCCCCGGTCCAGGGTATCCTTCAGATTGCTGAAGACCCATTTGGTGGGGAGAATGTGCAGAAAATGCATGTCCGTGGTCTCCGAATTGCTGCGGAAGGCGGTGATGAACATCACAAAGAAGGGGTAGAGGATGAACAGCGAAAAGAGGATGACGCTGACATACAGCAGAATCCGCAGGAGGACATGACGAAGGTTCAGGTTCAGGCTGAGGATGGAGGCGCACAGGACCATGAAGCACGGCAGGGCGCACAGCCAGATCGCCGGGGAAATCCGGTAGGTCAGGGAGGACAGCAGCGTTTGAAGGGTCTCTCCGGAGTGCCCGCCGAAGAGCAGCGCGTCAATGGCGCTGAGCAGGGCATCCTGGTTGGCCACAGGCTGTCCGGCGAGAATCAGGTCCACGGAACGGGACAGGGAGAGGTTGAGGGTCATGTACAGCAGGGGGGTGATGGCGATGGAAACCAGGGAAAACACAAAGGAGAGGATCCCCGGGAGCCGGTGGGAAAGCGACACGGGACTCTGGAAAAACAGGCTTGCCGCAACGGAAAGGAGAAGGGACAGGGACAGGAGAATCAGCTGGAGCCGCAAAAGGTGTGCGGTCGGGAGATCTGACCTGAGAATGTCCCAGCCGGTCCGGGAATCCGCGGCTGAGATGGAGAAAACGACAAGGGAAGTGGTCACGCCCTTGCTGTTGACCCGTTCGATGACCTGTTCTTCAATGGTGCCGGAGACCCCCTGCTCCTTGTACTGTGCAAGAACCTGCTCCACCTCCCCGCGGATCTGCAGGTATTTCTCATCTCCGACGAAGGTGTTGGGGGAGCGCTTGGAATACAGGCTGCTGTTGAACTGAATCATGGGAAGGCACAGCAGCCCAAGGACCAGAATGAGGGCGAGGGCGAGAAGCAGAGGAACCGTGAAGCGGGAATGGGGAGAAGGAGCCGGCTTCATAGGCTGTCCTCCTTTCTCATGGTCAGCACCATATATGCGCCGGAGACCACGCACAAAATGACAAAGCCGATGACCGACAGCGCGGTGGCCGGGCCCTTTTTCTGGTCATAGAAGGCCAGCATGTACAGATAGGTGACCATGGTATCCGTTTTGTTGGCGGGAGCGCCCTTGGTAATGGTGTAGATAATGGGGAATGAGTTAAAAACATAAATAATATTGAGGACGGTGGAAACCGTCAGGGAAGGACGGACCAGGGGAAGGGTGATGTTGAACAGCTTCTGCCAGAAGGAGGCCCCGTCCACCGTGGCCGCCTCGTAGTAGGAAGGATCGATGGACTGAAGTCCGGAGAGAATCGTGAAGGTGACAAAGGGGATGGTGACGATGATGCCGATGGCGCATTCCCAGACGAATTCAATCTGATAGGAGGAGCGCCAGTTGACGGCATCCTGGATCATGCCGAGATTCAGCAGAATGTTGTTCAGGTTCCCGTACTCCATCTTGATGATGTAGTTCCATACGGACGCCTGGATGACAAGGGAGGCGGCCCAGGGAAAAACCATGATGGACCGGGCGATCTTCCGTCCCCGGAAGGGCTGGTTGAGGACCATGGCCGCCGTGAAGCCGATCAGGGTGGACAGACCGACGACGGAGACCACCCAGATGAGGGTGTTGAGCATGACATGGGGGAAGACCGGGGCGGAAACGGCATCTGCAAAGTTCTGAAGCCCGGAAAAACTGCCGACGACCCCCGCCCGGGAGATTTTGCTGAAGGCGAGGCGAAAGACGATGCCGATGGGGAAAACGACAAAGATCAGCATAAGGAGACAGCTGGGAAGGATCCAGAGATAAGGCTCCCATTTTTTTTGAAAGGTGGCAGATGAATTCATGAAAAAAGCTCCTTTACTGATGGAAAATCGAGAAAAAGGAGGCCGGGCGACCGGCCTCCTGCAGAAGTCAGGGATTATTTTCCAGCGATCTTGGCCTGCAGATTGTCAAGCAGTGTCTTGACATCACCGCCGGTCAGGGCTTCCTGTTCAACAGCGATGACGCCCTGCTTCACATCGTTCCATTCCGCCTTGGTGGTGGGATAGAACTTTGCGGATCCCAGAACATTCAGCCACGCCTCGAAGGACGGGTCGGCCGCAACCAGAGCGCCCACGGCGGAGTTGACGGCGGGGAGGAAGCCTTCCATGGAAACCCAGCCCACATAGTTCTCAGGATCATAGAAGAAGGTCAGGAACTTGCCGATCGCCTCGTTGCGGGAAGCCTGATCCGCGCTGTCCTTGCGGAAGGCCATGATGCGGTCCATGACGCCCACGGAGCTGGAGGAGGCACCCTCGTTGTGGGGGATGGAGGCGGTGGCCAGATTCACGTCGGTATAGCCCTTGTCCTTGATATAGGTGGGCAGGGAGTTGGGAGCGATGACCATGGCGAGCTTCTTGGCGCCGAACATATCCTGCAGGTCATAACGGGTCTGAGTGGCCGGATTCGGATTGGTGAAGCCGCTCTTGACGAGGCCGATGGCATACTCGATGGCCTTGACGTTCTCGTCGCTGTTCAGGATCCATTCGCCCTTGTCATTGACGAAGCCGCCGTTGTTGCCCCAGGTGTAGTAGGCAAATGCCGCCTGGCCTTCGTCGGTGGTCATGTCGAGGCCCCAGGGATAGATGTCGCCATCGTAGAAGTCGATGATGGCCTGGCAGGCATCCTCCAGCTCGGCCCAGGTTTCGGGAACCTTTTCCACGCCGGCTTCGGTAAGCAGATCCACATTGTAGTACAGCGCGCGGGCGGAGGCGAGATCGGGCACGGCCCACACGGTTCCGTCAATGACGGACTCCTGAATGAAGGAGGGGAAGAAATCCTTGTACAGCTCTTCGGGGCAGTAGTCGCTGACGGGCAGCAGCAGGCCTTCATTGGCATAGTCTGCAAACACGTCGATGTTCAGGATGTCCGGGGCATTGTTGTTGCTGATGCGGGTGGACACCACGGTGTAAAGGTCATTCCAGGAGACAACTTCCAGATTCAGCTTGATGCCGGGATTGGCTTCCTCAAATTTCTTGACGAAGCTGGTTCCGTTCATGCCGGTTCCAAGGAACCAGTCCTGGGTGCTGGGGCCGTACTGGGCGATGATGACATCCAGGGTGACATCCTCAGCGGAAGCAAATGCCACCAGGCTGAGCATCATGACCAGAGCCAGAGCGAGAGTCAACAGTTTCTTCATGCGGGGTAACCTCCTTTGTAATAATTAGACAGCTACACAGCTGTATTTTGGGTTATTATAACCTGTATGGCGGAAAACTGTAAAGCCTTTTCGCCCTTTCTGCTGAGAAAATCGCGGGCAAAATCGCAGGCGGGAGGGCATCCGGCGCTCTCCGGAGCCATCGGACAGAAGCTCCCTGCAGCAGCCTCCGTCCGGGTTTTGCTGCCTGCCCGGACGCCCGCGGTCCCGAGGGATGAAATCCCGGAGTCCTGTTTTCACAGGCAGCCCTGTCACCGCCATGCCGGGGCATGCGGCGTGTGACTTTGGGGAGCCATCCGCACAGAGGGGCAGGCGGTCTCATGCAGGAAATCCAACCCGGAAGGGACCCGGGGCAGGCCCCATAAAAGGCACGGCTTTTACAGGGCCCTTCCGATCCGGACAACGAGAACCGGGCAGCTTTTGACAGATGCAGATAAGCCCTCATCCGTGTGACACGGATGAGGGCTTAATCTGTTCAGTTTTTCACGAATGGGCCCTGCGGCCAGCATTGCGCATTCCGGGACCGCCCTGTCAGGCCTTTGCAAAACGGAGAACGTTCCAGCTGAGAGCAGGGATCCGGATTTCTGCGCGGCCGTCTTCCACCTTGCCGCCAGGGCCGGCCTTCGGTGCGACATTCATCGGATTTTCCTCGGTGTTGATGGCCTTGACGTCATCATGATGGAGGACGATGTGCTCTTTGATGGTCAGTGCATCGAAGGAACGCAGGTCGATATTCAGGACATAGTCCTCGTTCATGTCGCGGTTGACGCAGAACACCGTGACGTTTCCGTCGTCATCCATGGTCGCCGTTGCGTCAATGTAGGGAACATCCGAATAATCGCTGCAGTCGTAGACCGGCGAATCCACCACCGCACGCAGCGCGGTGCCGCGTCCGAAATTGGAGGCGTGCATATACGGATAAAAAATGGTCTGTGCCCAGCATCCGCCGCCGTTACGGGTCGTGATGGGGGCGATGACGTTGACCAGCTGTGCCATGCAGGCGATCTTGACCCGGTCCGCATTGCGAAGGAACGTGATGAGCATGGAGCCCACCAGAAGCGCATCCTCAAAGTTGTAGATATCCTCAAGCAGCGGAAGCGCCGGACCCCACTTTTCGCGTTTCCAGATTTCATCGTCCTGCTCGCGGGAATGATACCAGACATTCCACTCGTCAAAGGAGAGATTGACCTGTTTCTTCAGGTGCTTCTTTCCCTTTACGGCATCGCAGATGGAGACAACCGTATGGATGAACGCATCCAGGTCCATCGTCCTTGCCAGGAAGCCCGGCGTGTCCGCCGTGGGATTGCCGTAATAGCGGTGCAGAGAAACATAGTCGATGTTCTCATAGCACTCGTCCAGCATGGTCAGTTCCCAGTCGCCAAAGGTCGGCATCTCAGAGGAGGAGGAGCCGCAGGCCACCAGTTCGATGGTCGGATCGACCCACTTCATCATCTTGGCGGCTTCATTGGCAACGCGTCCGTATTCATAGGCTGTCTTCCGGCCCATCTGCCAGGGACCGTCCATCTCATTTCCGAGACACCAGAGCTTGATGCCCAGCGGATCCTTCTTTCCGTTGGCGATCCGCATGTCGGAGAATTTGGAGCCGCCCATGTGATTGGCATACTCCACGATATCCCTTGCCTGTTCCGGACCTCTCGTTCCGAGATTGATCGCGTACATGACTTCGGAACCCGCCTTCTTTGACCAGTCTGCGAATTCGTGCATGCCCACCGCATTGCTTTCCGTCGTAAACCAGGCGAGATCCAGACGTTTCGGCCGTTTGTCTGCGGGACCGACCGAATCTTCCCAATTGAATCCGGAAACAAAATTGCCGCCCGGATAGCGGACCAGCGGGACCCCGATCTTCCGGACAAGTTCAAGGACGTCCTTGCGGAATCCCTGCTCATCCGCCGCAGGATGCCCCGGCTCGTAAATTCCCCCATAGACCGCGCGCCCGAGATGCTCTATGAACGAGCTGTAGATTCTCGGATCAATTGCGCTGATCTGATAGTCCTTATCAAGAATCATTTTTGCCTGCTTCATCTCTGATCCTCCTTCAGTTCTGCCCGGGGGCACACATCCCCTGCGGTGCCCTGGCGCACGCTGAAAACGACGCAGAGCACGGAATGTGTGTATCCTGGACATCATTATATCCCACAAGGATTGTATCGTATAGGTTTTGGCGCCGGGGGTCAGGTGAATCACTGACCGGCGGCTCATCTGTCAGCGCCCCGGAGGCCGCTTCATCTCCGGAAAACAGAATCCCTTCATGGCCGTGTTTGCGCCGGTGGATAATAGATCCGTGACCGGGATACCTGAACCGGCCGCTCAGCTCCACGGGTTTTCCGGCACCGGCGGATATCCGGCCGGAGAAATCACCAGATGGAGGCGGGCGCCGTACGGTTCCCGGCAAGCAGGAATCAGACCGGGTTTCGGGTCCCGTTTTATATAAGGAAGATACCTCCGGAATACGGGCCGTATGCCATCGTCAGGTGTTTCCCGGAAGCATCAAAGGAGACCTTTTGCGCTTTTCGGCGGAAGAGCACATCCATCCGGCCTTGAGAACTTTTTCAGGGAATGGGGTCCTCCTCTTTTTACCGCCTGCAGGCGGCCTTTGTAAAACAGTGCTTTCCATCTGCCCTGAGAACCGCCGCATCATGAAGACTTCCATTCAGGAAGCGTCCCCCTGCTGCCAGTGGATTTCCGGCAGGGATTGGCGGGGGCAGCAGAAGCTGAATAAAGCGGCGCAATTGTCATCCCTTGACAGCGCCTGCCGTCATGCCCTCCACGATGAACTTCTGCGCAAACAGATAGATCAGAAGGAGCGGAACAATGGCAAAGCAGCGCATTCCACGCACCCATGCCGGTCAGAACCGCCATGGAAGCATATGCCGGCTTCATGACCGGCATGATAATGCGGAAGAAAATCCCATACTCGGTACAGCCGTCCACACGGGCCGCGTCGAGCATTTCATAGGGAACATTTGTCAGGAACTGACGGAAAAAGAAGACCGCACTCATGCTGACCAGGAACGGAACCATGACACCCGCATAGCTGTTGCGCAGACCCATGGCATTCACCTGGGTATACATGGGCAGCATCAGGATCTCAAGAGGAACCATGCTTCCCCGCGCGGTTCCTCAGGCCGGCCAGATCACGGAAGACCTCTGCCCGTATGCGACGAAGCATCGGGGAAGGCCCGGAACATTATCGTTAATGTAAGCGCGAAAAAGACAGCTGCGACGGAGAAGCCCGCTGCAGAAAAGATCCTTCCGGCTGCCCGATGCAGGGCGGCAGGTGACGGTGCCGCGTTTCCTGGCAGTGAGGAAGGGATGCTTCCCATCCGGGTCCTCAGGCCGTTCCGATCACGGAAGACGCCTTTGCAGACCCTTAATTTTGTGTGTTTTTGACGATTCAGTTGGAAGCATCTGTAACATTATCGTTAATGTGAGCACAGTTTAATGTAGGATTATGACGGCTGTCAAGCCCTAATTTGACATATTTGACATTTTTTTTCATAATGGGGACACGCTGCGCAGGCTGGACGGACACATCCATGTCTGCCTTTCCGGAAATAGGTGGTTGATTGTTATGCAAACAAACATGAAAAAAAGAGTGACCCTTCAGGACATCGCCGAACGCACCGGTGTCTCTGTTAATACCGTTTCTCATGCTCTCCGCAATAAAAGCGACATTTCGGCGGAAACCTGCCGCAGAATCCAGGAAACCGCCCGGGAAATGGGCTATACCGGAAATCAGATTGCCCGTTCTCTTCGCTCAGGCCGTACACACATCATCGCAGTCATCCTCGGCGGACTTTCCAATCCGTTCTATGGAATTATGGCTGATGCCATTCAGGATGCCGCCCAGTACAAGGGCTACACGGTCATGATCATGTGCTCACGGGAAAACCCGGATCTTGAACTGCAGATGGCCGAGGAAGCCATTGCCCGTTGTTCGGACGGCGTGATTCTCTTCCCGAGCACCGGCTGCGAAAAAACGATCCAGCGTTTCAGGGAGGCCCGGATGCCTTTTGTTCTTGTCGCCCGTCTTCCAGGCGAAGGCATCGCCGACGGCGTTGTCTGGGACGAGACGGAAGGCGCCTATCTGGCCACCCGCCACCTGATCGAATCCGGCCGGCGCAAGCTCGTCTATGTATCCGACTATAATATCATCTACTCCACCGAGCACCGCATGGAAGGTTTCCGTAAAGCCTGCGACGAAGCCGGCATTCCGGAAAGCGACCGCTGTTTCCTGCAGTCCACAGGCACCTCCGGCTCCGGAGACAACGAACAGAAGTGGATGAAACCGCTTCTCAACAGCCTGACGGAACTCAGGCAGAAAGGCTTCAACGGTCTGTTTGTCTTCTGTGATGTGGAGGCCTGGCACATCATGCAGGCGCTGGATCAGTCGGATGAGCTTTCCCACAATGACTTCGGCATTGTGAGTATCGACAATCTGGAAAGCGCCCTCTCCTTCCCCGTTCAGCTGTGCAGCGTCGGGTATTCCTTTAAGGATATCGCCGCCAACAGCATCCGACTGCTGCGCAAACGGATTCATGGGGATACCGGTGCTCCGGAGAAAGTGGTTCTGCCCGTCCACCTGGTCTGCCGCGGCAGCTGCGGCAACCCCTGAACAGGAACAGGCCCCTTTATCCACTTGGCTGAGGACGGTCTCATGCCGTGCGCACCCGCTGCAACGCCGTACAGGTTGTGGACATATCCGTGTTTCCCATCCGGCGCTGTACCCTTATCCCGGCTGCCGTCTCCACTTGCGGAAAAGTCGGAGCAGTCGACAGGACAGATGCGGATCGTGGGGCATCAGCTTCTTGGCGCCAGCATAAACAGCCCCGTTCGGATGAACGGGGCTGCAGTAAACATCATCAGGCCAGGGGAGCATGTCTTTGCCGGAATTCATCTTTGAAGATGGCGTTTCTTTTTCCGACGGGGCGGAAGTATGCCATGCGCCGCCTGTATCTGAAGTCAGGTGAAATCAGGCCTTCTGCTGGCTTTCCACAGATGCGGGAAAAGCGCTGCCCGTGACGGCAGCGCTCCTCATCTGATTTGCAATTGTTTTATTTCATGCATTCCCGGACCCATGCGATGAAGTTGGCCGTCGAAGAACCGGTACGCTCCGCTTCGGTGTGGCCCTGGCCCCATACGGTTTCAAAGTCGACCTGAGTTCCTTCAGCATAGGCTTCCGCCGCCAGCGCCAGATTGATCTCCGTGCACAGGGCGGTATCTCCCTGATTGATGCCGGTACGGATTCGCCAGCAGGCAGCGGGCTCGGAAGTCCGGTATCCGGCATACGCGGGAGAAAGATAGTACATCGGATTATACATGTTCAGACGCACATCCACGGTATTGCCCAGCGCGTCCTGCTTCGCAAGATCCTCCGCAAAGGCCGCTTCATATTCGCTGCCCTGAACAAGCCCGGCCAGGATCGCGTCAAAGTGGGCCCCGCTGCCATCGCCGTAGCCGAAAAGGATGTTTTCTCCCTGGGTGGGATTCAGCTGGTCAAAGGCGGCGATTCCCTTTGAGGCGTTCTTGAGCGCCAGGGTGAAGGCCGCCACGCTGGTGATGGTCACGGTGTTGGTCTCTTCATCCCATGCGACCCATTCACCGTTTGCGTTCAGGGCATCGATATAGGCCTGCTTCGTCTCATAGGTGCCGCTGAGAGACAGCGCGGAGGAGGTGCTGTCCGTGCGGGTGATGCCGTCCATTTCCTCATAGGCGGTTTCCTGCTGCGGTGCTTCACCGCCCGGGCCAGGCATCCCGCCAGTTGCAAAGTCAGGCCTTTCGCTGTTGCCGGGCCCCGGAAAGCCGCCCTCCGGGCCGGCGAAATTGCCGCCGCGCATGCCGCCCGTACCGCCCCGCCCGCCAAATCCGCGGGAGGAAGAAGCGGTGTACGGGAATTCCGTATCGCTCAGGAAATGCTCCAGGGAAGTCTCGATGACACCCTTCACATAATCATAATAGCTCCCGCTCTGATAAATGCCATCCCTGCTTTCAGCCAGAACCAGCGCGGTGCCGTTTTCATCCGTCAGTCCCAGGCTGTTGATGGTCTTTGCGAAAGCCAGGGCCATAGCGTCAGAGTAAGCCTGTTCTTCTCCGCTGAGACCGGAGCGGGTGTTGCCCATGTTCCATTCATAGGCTTCATCCGCGATATCCAGGTTGGTGATGGGGCACCAGCACATGCTGCCCTTCACCGCGTCGCTTTCCGTCATCACCGCGCCGATGGCCGCCAGATAGGGCGTGTACAGCTCGCTGTTGCCGCTGGCGCCGAGCAGCGCGCTCTGCGCGCCGCCGCCGCTCATGCCCAGGGAGAAGATGCTGTCCATATCGCCGGGCAGCAGATTTTTGTTGTAGCGGGCATACCGGATCGCCGCCTTGAAATCCGTCACACCGGCGGGCGCACCGGCGTCACGGCCCCGGGCTCCGGCGAAAAGCACGATCATGCCTTCGCTGGTGTAATCCGGGATGCTGCCGTACCCCATGGAGCTGGAATAGCCGGCGGGTGCAGCCATGGCGGAGTAGCCGGGCGTGTTCACCGGGATGATCAGCGGAGCCGATGCTGCCGTATACTGGCCGGCAGCGCCGGACGCATTGACGGTGCAGGTATAGGTCCCGTCGCCGTTGTCCGTGCCCGTAAAGTAGGCGCCGGGCACGAAAATGCCCATGGTTTCATAGCTGCTGTCAGCCGGGGCGGCGGCATAGGACAGGCCCACCTGCCAGTAGACATCGTCCGGGGCTTCATACCGCCATTTCGTCATGTCGATCCTTGCGGGCAGGGTTTCACCTTCCGCAAAGCAGGAAACACAGGAGAGCATCAGTACAAGTGCCATCATGCAGACAAGAAACTTCCGCATGGAATAACGCCTCCTTATTTCGCCTGCCGGAACAGCCAGTCACGGACGGCTTCCAGCTTATACGCGTAGTCAAATGAAGTCATATGCTCCCCGGCCGGGCCGCCGGACTGTCCGTTTGCCGTCGTACTGCCTTGTGTAAAGGTCACAAAATTGGCATTGCATCCCTCGGCCAGCAGGCTTGCGACCGCCGCGTTCTGGGCGGCCGCGTCGTCCTGGGCGCTCCACCCGGCATGGCTGTACGCCGCGCCGTCGGCATCAAACGCAGCCAGCAGCTCTGCCTGTCCGGCAGACGCCTTGGGGTCCCCGGCCGCGACGATGTAGAAGAAAGGCTTCTGCTCCAGACCGCTCAGCTGGCTGACATCCCACTGGCTGCCGACAAACAGATAAGCCGCGAAGAAATCGGGATAAGCGGTGCTCTCATAGAAAGAGGTCATGCCGCCCATGGACTGGCCGGTGGTATAGATGCGATTTGTGTCGATGGCATAGGTTTTTGTCAGGGATGTCAGCATTCGCATGGCCACGTCGATCTGCGCAGAATGGTTGTGACTGTCGTCGACGATGGTTTCGGTGAAAACGGGAACCACGATGAAGCAGGGATGTTTGGCCTGCTCCGCATCCGTCGCCCAGACAAGACCTCCCCAGCCCTGGGTGAGCACGGCGTCCGTGCCTTTGCCCACGACACTGGAATCCGGGATGAACTGGAGCAGCGGATAGGACTGACCGGCGTCATAGTTTTCCGGAATGTACAGCTGGTACTGCAGGCTGGTGCCCGTTTCGGCATCCTCATAGGTCATCAGCTGGAACTTTGGCGCGACCTCTGCGATCATGGCCTGCAGTTCGGCATCGCCGGACTTGTCCGCCATACCCCCGGGACCGCCGCGTCCGCCGCCAGGGCCCTCGCCAAAGGCCGCAGCAGAAGTGCAGAGCATTGAAAGTGCAAGAACCAACGATAGAATCTTTTTCATAATGGGGATCCTCCTCTTCAGCATTCTGATATCCGGTCTTACGCTTTCGCTGCACGATATCGCGATGCATTGTAGCACAGAAACCTAAAACCAACTTAAAAAAACGCGTATATTTTTCGTGCTGTGCCATCCGGAGCTTCCGGTCTCTCTGCTGCCTGCGGGTCAAGGTGGCGGTCTCAAGGGCAGGGGAGCGGATACCCCGCTCATCCGGGGCATGGAAGCCGCCTCCGGACAGATTGACAGAAGAAGGATGGCTGCAGGTCCTGCAGTTGCCCGAGGAGATGAAGGCCGAAGGGTTTTCCTTCGCTTCTCCGGTCAGGCCCCGGCAGCGTTCTGCATGTCGCTGCCCCCCGGAGCGTGCCGCATTGATGTCCGGCATCAGGTCCGCCAGGGCATTTGTGCCGATGGCTGTCAGGCGGGCGGGGCCTTGACGCCGGTGTCCCGGCCGGCTTCCTCATGCCTTTCGCAATGCCTGCGTCACGTTGTCGACGGTGCTTTGATACGGACCCTCAGCCTGGCGGGCATGCCCTGTACGGGTTCCCCTTTGTCATGATGCTGGCACACGGTGGTGAAAACGGATAAGAGGGCTAGGTGAAGAATCCAGAGTCTTCGATGGTCTCCTGCAATGATGGATTTCGCGCTGCAGGCTTTCTTCCGGAGATAATGGACGGGGGAGGCAGAATGATCAATAAAGCCGGAACACAGAAAATAGAAACGCGGAGACTGATCCTGCGGAGATTTCGGTTGGAGGATGCCGGGGAGATTATACTAACTGGGCATCCGATCCGGAGGTCGCCAGGTACCTGACATGGCCTGTACATACGAGTGTGGATGTGACAAAAAGCCTGCTCGCGGACTGGGTCACGCTCTATGCTGACGGCGGCTGCTTCAACTGGGCGATGGAATACAGAGAAACCGGGCAGGTCATCGGCAGCATCTCTGCAGTCCATCTGAACGGAAGTGCTGAAATAGGGTACTGCATGAGCAGGGCATACTGGGGAAAGGGACTGATGCCCGAAGCTTTAGCGGCCGTGATGTCGTATCTGTTTGATGTGGCGGGCGTAAACCGTGTCGCAGGCTGCCACGACGTGAACAATCCCAGGTCCGGCCGGGTAATGGATAAAGCCGGTATGCAGCAGGAGGGGGTTCTTCGCGCAGCTGGAAAAAACAATCAGGGCATATGCGATGTCGTATGGCACGCGGCAATTCGCAGGGACCGGGAGATCCATGCGGAGCTTTCGGTTGAGCTTCAGGACACGGAATGGCCGTATGAATTTACGGACCATGACCGTACGATCGTCAGAGCCATCTGCTTTGATCGTGAAGGATACTTGTATTTCGTCAGGGGTGAAAGGGATGACGATTTCGGAAAAGCGACACTGATAGAAACATCGGGAGGCGGCGTGGAAGAAGGCGAAGACCTGACCTCCGCAGTCAAACGGGAGCTGAAGGAAGAACTGGGCGCGGATGTGGAAGTGATCCGTAAAATCGGGATTTGGAGCAATAACGTATGAACATCAAAACCCATTATGATCTCTTGATTGAAGAAAACAATGATCCCTTCGTGATCCACCGGTCTTGCGGCAACACATGGAATCATGGGATGGACAGGTATTTCTGGATCTGCTGGAACTTGCTCCATCCAAAATGGTGCTTGAGATCGGTATTGGGAC
>OMRS01000183.1 GCA_900313545.1 uncultured Eubacteriales bacterium
CAGGGCAGCACCAGCCAGCAGAAGCTGTGCGCCAACGTGGCCGCCCAGATCATGGCCTTCGCCTGCGGCAAGAAGGATGACAATCCCAACAAGAACTTTGCCGGCGGCCGTCCTTCCAGCATCATCATCGGCAAGCAGCTGACTCCCGAAGCCCTCGGTGCGCTTCTCAGCCATTTTGAAAACAAGGTCATGTTCCAGGGCTTCATCTGGAACCTCAACAGCTTTGACCAGGAAGGCGTCCAGTTGGGCAAGGTGCTGGCCAAGCGCGTCCTGGCCCACGATACCGACGGTGCGCTGCGCGCCTTCAGCGATCTGCTGGAGATCTGACATCCCTTTCCCAAAACCTTCGAAGGAATCCGGCTTTTGCCGGATTCCTTCTTTATTCTATTTACCTGCAGGAGGGGTTGTCTGCGCCTCCGTGTCCCTAGGAACCGCCAGGGCAAAGACGCCGGACTGGCTCATTTCAAAGCCCTCCGTATCAAATTCCGCCAGATTTCTGGCCAGCATCAGATAGATTTCCTGCGTGGACAGCTGTGACATGGCATCAGGGTACACCGTCTCACAGACAGAGGCCGGAGACGCCGCCACCTCTGTCATATCCGGGTTTGCCGCATACAGATAGATCATCTCCGCCGCCTCCTCCGGGGCGATGTGCGGATAGAATTCAGAAGTCACCACAACCTTTTTTCCGGTCTGCTCGTGAGCTTTCTCCGCTTTTTCCGCAATTTCCCTGAACTGGAGGAAATAGGTGTTGACCGCTTCATTGTACTGTCCCGAAAACAGGTGCACACCAAGTGCTCCCGCATTGAGCGCCACAAGTCCTGCCAGCAGCGCCGCGCCCGTTCGGCTCTTGAATTCCACCCGGTCCAGCCCGATGGCCGCCAGAATCAGAAGATACGCCATCTGGGATGCATAATCATAGCATCCGGTCACGCCGGCCCTGTTCTGCCGCCCTTCGCTGCCCAGAAGCACCAGGGCCAGTACCGTGACCATCCCCGCGCAGATGAGCAAAATGGCCAGAGGAACATGTTTCCCGGCCATTTTCCGCCTTGTCAGCAGCCGGTGCACCAGCACCAGCGCTCCCAGGATCTCCAGCGGGATAGTCATCAGAAACAGGGCATACAGGCCATTTGGCAAAAGCATCTCCCGTGCCAGATTCATATGGGAAAACGTCTGCATCACGCCGCCCAGAATGACAGCTGTGCGGAACTGGCCTTTCAGCATGTCATAGCTGATCGTGCCCCCCTGAATGGCTTTCATGACGGGGGACAGCTTGTCAAACACCTTCAGTCTGGGGATCTCCACCGGCCCCCAGGTCATTCCCGCAGCATCCGGGGCCAGATTCACCTGCAGCGTCAGCACGGCCGGAATGCTCAGTAGCGCTCCCAGGGCAAACGCCCCCAGGGCTGCAAGCCGGGCGCGTCCTTTGAGACAGAGCAGATAGAGAACTGCGGAAATGAGGACCAGTGCCGGGGCAATCAGCAGGTACAGATCCTGGGAGTAGGCCATCAGCCCGGTCAGGACCATGCCCGCGAACATGAAAGGAACCTGACGGAACCCCCTCAGCAGGCAGTACAGGCAGACCGGCAGAAGAAACAGCGCCAGGTTCGCACCTGCGGTCAGTCTGGCACTGATCACATACAGCGGGGCAAATGCGGAAATCAGCAGCAGATTTCTTCCAAGCCGCCTTCCCGAAAGCTCCTTCCCGATCCCGTAAAAGGCAGGAAGAGCGAGACAGGACATGAGCGCCAGGGGAAGCCGGGTCATGAATGCGCTCATGCCAAAGATGCCCACAAAAGGCGCGGTAAGGTAAGCCAGAAGCGGTCCCGTGCTCTCCCCTGTCCATTGGGGCAGCTGCGTCGTCAGGGCATCTGCACGCAGAAAATGCCCGGTCTTCCAGAGCATCCTGGCCTGAACCCCGGTCAGGGCCTCCTCTGCGGAGATTCCTTCCGGAATTCCCACCAGAAACAGCAGCCGCAGGCAGCACGCGGCCGCACCCACAATCAGACAGAAGCGCCTGTGAGAGGACAGGCTCATTTCAGTCCTGCTCTGCAGCCTGGGATCATTGAAAAGTACCAGAAAGATGATGCACAGTACCAGCGTACTCCATCCGGTGATCACAGTCATCGCCGTCCTCCTCAGTCCATCCAGTATCTGGGATATGCCGTAAAGTAGTAATCATACTCCCGGATCTCATACTCCTCCTCCGGGAATTTTTTCCGATAGTCCTCTAAATTGTCACACACATACACTGCACAGGCATACGGATCCGCCTCAAACGTCTCCGGGTCCGTGACAAACTGATATCTTTCCGTATAGTACCAGTCAGTCAGGTTGCCCTTGCTGTCCGTCAAATAGGTTTTCTCGGTAAAGGCATCATAATCGATCTCATGGGCATACACCAGCTGCGGCCAGAGAATCCGCTGCTCCACATCTTCGCCAAAGCACAGATAATAATTATCATAATCCATGTTTCTGGTGTCCACCAGCGCCTGATACAGTCCCTTGTGGAAATAGGCGGCAATGTCGCTTTGCTGTTTTTCGCCGAAATAGTCCCTGACAAAGAAAGGGAAGCATCCAATAATCATGGCCATGGCGACAGCCCCCGCCGTTTTCAGCCGTCTGCTCATCTGGTACAGCGTCACACCCAGTGCCAGAATCAGCACATAATACAGGCAGTTGATCCGGATAATATTCGCAAACACCAGGGAACCGCAGAAAGCGGCACCTGCCAGCCACGCAAACAGGATCATCGTCATCGTCTGAAAGCGGGAATCCTCCCCCCTGGCGACCAGCACTCTGCGCCGCTTCCACATCCAGAAGAAGCCAAAGGTATAAAACACGCTGGTAAACCGGAACAGGGCATCCGCCCAGTTCACGGCATCATACGGACTGTGTTCCGGCCAGATCTGGAAAAAGTGCCGGAGAAACACGAGGAAATATTCTCCCATCTCCGCCAGCGGCTCCTTCGAGGCCAGGGCGATTTCCGTGGACCGGTTGGACAGCGGTAAGGAAGGGAGGGTAAAAGGCCCGATTCTCATGCTTTCCAATCCCAGCACGTTGATCGCCAGCGTCATGTAATACGCCCAGGCGACTGCGCCAAAGACCAGAAAACAGACAATCAGGGAGCCTATCCCGATTTTTCTGGTACCCACCAGAAAAAAAGCCATGATGAGCAGGAACACCGGAACAAAGAATGCCGATGGGCCATAAGCATAGGGGACGAGTCCGAAAACCGCCATGGACAGGAAGAGCACAGGCCAGTGGCGAAGGCCGATGACCATCAGATACACCGCCAGCAGGAACACATGCGGCATCAGGTTCGACTCAATCGCCCACCTGCTCATCATGATATGCCACGGATTCAGGGCCGCGACCAGCAGCACCATGAGAGCGCAGTTTCTGTCCGACAGCCGCCGGGTCAGATCCCAGAGAATCAGCAGGGAACCACAGCATATCAGCAGCATCGGAAGCCGCAGCGACAGGATGCTCAGTCCCATCCCCTTCAGAAAGGGAATCAGAAGATAGGAATACAGGGTGGACATATTGGTGTATTTCCATGCCTCAAAATAGGTGGGCCAGCTGTTTCCGGCGCTGTCCACCCCGTTTCTGAGAAGGAAAAATGACTCCACTCCTGCACGGATGCCGTCCTGGTTGGAGCCATAGGGCAATACTCCGAACCGGTAGATGCGCACCGCAAGGCCTGTGAGAAGAATCAGGAAAAACACCGGCCAATATGGAAGGTGTACCCTGCAAAGACGCGCTTCCAGGGCACTTCCCGGCTTCCATCCCAGCCACTTTTCCCGGGCCCCCGGATGAAATGCCATCACCAGCAGACATGCCGCCACACCTGCAAGCAACAAGTTAACTCCAAACACTTCTCTGATTCCCCCGATCATCTGCTGTAGTTGTCAGGCGCACTCCGGCGCCGACTGAAGAGTATCTTACTCCATTCGGCCGCAGGAAACAATCATCCGCCGAAGATCTCCCTTTGCCCCTTTTGCCTGGCACGTGGTTCTTCCTCCTCTTTGATTTTTATATGTTTATTATTTTATCCCGGTACAGAGTTTCTGTAAAGAGCCGCTTGACTTCACTATAGTGATGTGTTATCATGCCAAAGCATTCAGCGATCAAAAACTTAGGAGGATATTTTCGATGAAAAAGATCTCACTCGTTCTTATTGCGCTGCTTCTTCTTTTCTCCGTTGCCCTTGCAGAGGACACGGATTCCGCCTATGTCGCCGGGAAGGGCGTTCTGGTGGTGGGCATCACCGATTTTGCGCCGATGGATTACAAGGATGCCAACGGAGAGTGGATCGGATTTGATGCGGACATGGCCAAACTCTTTGCCGAGAGTCTGGGCCTCAAGGTCGAATTTGTGGAGATCGACTGGGACAACAAAATCCTGGAACTTGACGGCAAGACCATCGACTGCGTCTGGAACGGCATGACCCTGACCGACGAGGTCAAGAGCGCCATGGAGACCTCCAATGCCTACTGCAACAATGCCCAGGTGGTGATCCTGCCCCAGGCGGCGGCAGACCAGTACCCGGACGCCGAAAGCCTCAAGGGCCTGCGCTTTGCCGTGGAGAGCGGCTCTGCCGGCATGGCCATGGCGAAGGAGTACGGCTTTGACTACGTCGAGGTGATCGATCAGGCCACGGCGCTGCTGGAGGTCAAGTCCGGCACTGCGGACGCGGCGATCATCGACGCGCTCATGGCCGGCGCCATGGTGGGCGAGGGCACGGACTATGCCGATCTCACCTACACCATCTCCCTCAACTCCGAGGAATACGGCGTGGGCTTCCGCAAGGGCAGCGACCTGGCAGCCGCGCTCAACGACTTCTTCAAGTCCGCCTATGCAGACGGCAGCCTGCAGGCCTGCGCCGAGCGCTACGGCATCCAGGCGGCGCTGATCGCGCAGTAAAAACAACCGGGGCCTGTTGCAAAATGCTTTGTCATTTCGAGCGAAGCGAGAAATCCGTTCCTATTTCACACTTTTTCACGTGAAAAGTACGGATTTCTCGGTCGCAAGCTCCCTCG
>OMRS01000178.1 GCA_900313545.1 uncultured Eubacteriales bacterium
GCTCGGGGTCAGCGAGATGGTCTGCTCCCTCATGCTCAACTACATCATCATGTACGTGATCAAGTTCCTGATGAACACGTTCCTCGCCGACAAGTCCAAGGGGCAGGTCATGTCCTTCCCCTTCCGGGGAACCTCCGCCATCGCCCCCATTTCCAGCGACCCCATCTTCACGGGCTCCAAGCTGACCTGGGGATTTGTGATCGCCGTCCTTGCCGTGATCCTGTGCGGCCTGTTCATGTACCGCTCCCGCTGGGGATACGCCATCCGGCTGATCGGCATCAACCAGGAATTCGCCAAATACTCGGGCATCCGGGTCGGCTCCGTCATCGTGCTCTCCCAGGTCCTGGGCGGCTTCCTGGCCGGCGTGGGCGGCGGCATCGAAATGCTGGGCCGCTACACCTCCTTCGCCTGGAACGCGCTCCCCGGGTACGGATGGACCGGCATCACCATCGCCATCCTTGCAGGCAACAACCCCCTCATGGTGCCCTTTGCAGCCTTCTTCATGGCGTACCTGTCCAAGGGGTGCGACCTCATGGCCACCTACGCCAATGTCCCGGCGCAGCTGATCAGCATCGTCCAGGGCGTCATCTTCCTGTTCTTCGCGGCCGACCAGTTCCTGTCCGGCTACCGCCAGAAGCTGGTGGTCAGGTCCACGCAGGAGAAGTTCGCCCAAGAAAAAGAGATCACGGAGGGCTGAGAATATGAGTTTTCTGAAAATGCTTGCAACCCCCGAGTTCTTCTTCTCCATCCTCCGCATCTCAGCTCCGATCATCTTCGCCACGCTGGCCGCGATCGTCGTTGAGAAAGCCGGCTTTTCCAACATCGGCCTGGAGGGCCTCATGATGTTCTCCGCCCTGGCAGGCTCCCTCGTCAGCTACTATACCTGCAACTGGTTCTGGGGCCTTCTGGCCGCGCTGGCCACCGGCATCCTCATGTCCCTGCTCATGGGCTTTTTCGCCTTCCACCTCAAGACGGACATCATCCTGGTGGGCATCGCCATCAACATGATGGGCTCCGGAGGCACCCTCTTCCTGTGCAAGGTGATCACCAACCTGACCCAGGGCAAGGCCATGGCCTCCACCACGGGTCTGATCACCAAGTCCCTGTGCATTCCGGACATCACCATCCCGCTCATCAACAAAATCCCCTTTCTGGGCCGCGTGCTCTCCGGGCACAACCTGCTGACCTACCTGGCCTTCCTGCTCTGTCTGGTCACCTCCGTCATGCTCTACAGGACCTCCCTGGGCCTCAACATCCGGGCGGTCGGCGAGAACGCGAATGCGGCCAGCTCCGTGGGCGTCTCCGTGATGCGCATCAAGTACATCGCCATGGCGTTTTCCGGACTGATGTGCGGCTTTGGCGGCGCCTTCATGTCCATGGCCTATTCCCAGGGCTGGTCCCTTGACATGGTGTCCGGACGCGGATTCATCGCTCTGGCCGCGCAGGCCATGGGCGGCGGAGAATGCCTCGGCGGCATGCTGTCCGCCATGATCTTCGGATTCGCCCAGGCGCTGGGCATCAAGTTCTCCGCCATCGGCCTTGACTCCAACCTGGCCTCCCCCATCCCGTATGCCGTCACCATCCTTGGCCTTGTCATCTTCGCCGTCATCCGGCTCAGCAGGGCCAGAAAGCAGCACATGGGCATCCTTCCCGCCCAGAAGACAAAAGGAGCCTGATCAGAACCGATGACACACATAAAGCAGATTCCCGTCATTCTTGACGGAGACCCGGGACATGATGACGCCATCGCCTGGACCATTGCCCGCAGCAGTCCGGGCCTGCGCATACTGGCGGTCACATCGTCCGCAGGCAACCAGACCATTGAAAAAACCACCTACAACGCGCTGCGGGTGTGCACGCTGATCGGCCTTGACGCGCCGGTCGCCAGGGGGTGCCCGCGTCCCCTGTGCACACCGCCGATGAACGCCCCCTCCGTCCACGGCGAGTCCGGCCTGGACGGCCCCGCCCTGCCCGAGCCCGCGATGGAAGTGGAGAGCGTGAGCGCCGTGGAGCTCATGGCCCGCGTCATCCGCTCCTGTGAGGAGAAGGTGACCATCGTCCCCACCGGCCCCCTGACCAATGTGGCCGCCTTCCTCATGGCGCACCCGGAGCTGAAGGACCGCATTGAACGCATCAGCCTGATGGGCGGCGGCCTGGCGCACGGCAACTGGACCCCCGCGGCCGAGTTCAACATCCTTGTCGATCCCGAGGCCGCGCGGATCGTCTTCGAGTCCGGGGTCCCGATCCTCATGTCGGGGCTGGACGTCACGGAAAAGGCCCTCATCCTCCCTGAGGACTTCGAGCGGATCCGCGCCCTGGGCAATCCCGTGAGCGATATCGTCTGGCAGTGGCTTGAATTCTTCTACCGCTTCCACCGGAAGCTGGGATACGCTGGCGCGCCCATGCACGACCCCTGCGCCGTGATGGCCCTTATCCATCCGGAATTCTTTACGATGCGGGAGTATTATGTGGCCGTTGAAACCTGCGGGGATTACTGCAAGGGCGCCACCGTAGCGGACTGGTACGGCGTCACCGGCAAGGCCCCCAACGCCACCTGCATCATGGATGTGGACCGGGACGCATTTGCCGGTGCGCTCGTGGAACTGATCGCCGCCTATGGAAAGGAGGTGCCGGCATGAAGAAAATCCCCGTCTGGATGGACTGCGACACGGGAACGGACGATGCGGTGGCGCTGCTGCTGCTGCACGCCTCCCCCGAGCTTTCGCTGGAGGGCCTCTCCACCGTCTGCGGCAACGCGATGCAGGACCTGACCTACTGGAACACCCACCGCATCAACGGCCTTGCGGGAAAGGACACGCCGGTCTACTGCGGCGCCAGCCGGCCCATGCTCGTCGAGCCGCACACCTCCACGCTTTTCCACGGGGAAAACGGCCTGGGCGGCGTGGACCTCCCCATCCCGGAATCCGCCGAGGTTCCCGAGGAGGCCGCATGGGAGGCGCTCTATGAGTGCGCCCGGAAGCAGCCCGGAGAGCTTCGCCTGGTGGCAACCGGTCCCCTGACCAATGTGGCCATCGCCTTCATTCAGTATCCGGACCTGCCGCAGCTGCTCCACTCCGTCCTCCTGATGGGCGGCTCCGCGGGACCGGGCAATGTCGTGCCTGCCGCGGAATTCAACATCTACGCGGATCCCCATGCGGCGGACATCGTTTTCAGAAGCGGCGCGACACTGGTCATGTTCGGCCTGGACGTCACCCTGCAGGCAAGGCTCCTGCCTGAGGACCTGGAGGAGTTTGCCGCCTCCGGGACAAAGGCGGGCATCTTTGTCAGGGACTGCCTGCAGGGCTACGTGAAGGCCTCCCGGCGATACGGCATGACCGCCGCCTGCATGCACGATTCCTGCCCCGTGATGTACCTCATCCATCCTGA
>OMRS01000170.1 GCA_900313545.1 uncultured Eubacteriales bacterium
CTTCGGAACCATATAGGTATTCCCCCGGATGGTCTCTTCCACCGGCTCCACATCGGGAAGCCTTAATTCGATGGGGGCATTGGGCGCGCGGTACACCTTGTTGATCAGTACCAGGGAATCCAGGGGATTCTTGTGCGGAACCATGTATCCCCAGGACTGGAATGTCAGTACCGCCCCGGCAGCCACAGCCGCCAGGGCGTGGGTCACTATCATCTGTCTGAATCTCCTTTCTGCTGATCGGAGGGGTCAGGCACCCCACCATCAGACTGCTGTGCCGTGCGGATGGGAATATTCACCTCAAAGGCCCCTATACCCATCATATCCATTTGTTTTCTTTGGGTGCGGACCAGCATGTGCACGCCGTCTGCCTCATAGGCTTCCTCCAGTACGCCGGCCTGAAGGTGGAGACGGTTCACCAGTTCTCCCCGGTCATAGGGAATGACCAGTTGTACAAGGAGTGAATCTCTTGAAATCTCCTGCTCGATGCGTTTCATGAGCGCATCTGTCCCCTCCCCGGTCCGCGCGCTGATCAGCAGTTCCCCGCTGCCGCAGTCGGTCAAAGGAAGATCCGCCTTGTTGACAACGTCGATGCGGGGCTTGTCCACCACTCCCAGGGATTGGAGAACATCCAGCACCACCTGTTTTTCCTGCTGCATCACGGGACTGGTCCCGTCCTGCACCAGCACGAGCACGTCCGCGCTGATCACTTCCTCCAGTGTGGATTTGAAGGCATCCACCAGATCATGGGGAAGCTTGCTGACAAAGCCCACTGTGTCCGACAGGATAAACTCGCAGCCGGAGGAGGTCCTGACGGTCCTCATCAACGGGTCAAGGGTCGCAAACAGCATGTTCTCGGCAAAGGCGTCTGCTCCGCTGAGCGTATTGAGCAGCGTGGTTTTGCCTGCGTTGGTGTATCCCACCAGCGCGACCACGGGGATGCCCTTCTTTTCCCTTTTGCTTCGCCGAAGTTCCCGCTGGCTTTCCAGGGAGGCAATCTCCCGCCTGAGTTCGGTGATCCGCCGGCGGATGCGACGCCGGTCCATTTCCAGCTGGCTCTCTCCGGGTCCACGGGTGCCGATGCCGCCACCCAGGCGGGACATGGACTGACCCTTTCCCGTCAGCCGCGGAAGCTGGTAAGCCATCTGGGCCATCTCCACCTGCAGCTTGCCCTCCCTGGTCTTTGCCCGCTGTGCAAAGATGTCGAGGATCAGCTCCGTGCGGTCGATGACCTTGACCCCCCGCATGAAGTTTTCAAGGTTGCGTACCTGTACTCCCGTCAGTTCATCATCCGTGATCAGGGTGTCCGCCTCGGCGGCCTGGCACAGCAAAGACAGTTCTTCCGCCTTGCCGGACCCGATGTAGGTACCCGGTTCCGGTTTGGCGCGGCTTTGAACCATACTGCCCACCACCCGCGCGCCCGCAGCCTCTGCCAGCGCCTTCAGTTCCTGCATGCTGTGCTCATTGCCCAGCCCCAGAAGGACAACACGCTCGGCCTCCTCCCGGACTTCACAGCCTTTGGAGCCGTTGGCAACCTGCGCATCCGCCTCCTCAATGCGGTGCATCCAGTCCAACTGCGGGATCCTTTTGACCGGGAGGATGGGCGTCCTCTCCACGGACAGCATGCCCCGGACCTCAGCGCCCAGGAAGGCGGCCTGAATCCCCGTGGCCCTTCCCTCCTGCGCGCCGACCGCAGCCATGGCGTCAAAGCGCATGGTGCGCAGCGAGCTGATATCCACATCCGAAAGCTCGGGATTCCCGCCAGGATGGGTATGAATGCAGCGGACCTTGGAGAGCCTGCGGTCATTGCGCCGCAGACGGATGCTTCGAAGCTCCACCGTTGCGCCGTCCCCAATGCTGATATCCAGCACGGCACCGCTGCGGGACAGGTATACGCTAATCTCCCGGCCGATGGCACAGGTGATCTGCGCGAGCACCTCAAGCAGCTCTGCAGGAGCAAACATCTCGCCGGTCAGGTCCAGGTCATACAGAGATTCAAGAACATCCAGAATGCTTTTCCGGATTCCTGTGGTATTTCCATTAATCATGCTTGTTTCTTCAGGTCCCGGAGGATTGCGCCGAGCTTCTCCAGGGTAATGCTGATTTCCTCCTGTGTATTGTCTTTTCCGAGGCTCAGCCGCAGAGCGGCTCCCTGCGGGGCATGCATCGCCTCACAGACATGGGAAGCCTGACGGATACCCGCTGTGCAGGCGCTGCCGGAACTGGCACAGATCCCCGCCATGTCCAGTCGCAACAACAGAAGGTCAGGGTGAATCCCCGGAAAGATCACATGCACATGTCCGGGGAGCCGCTCCCGGTGCTCCGCACTGATGAGGGCCTCCGGAGACAGAACATGAATTCCCGCCTCCAGGTGGCGCCGGAGGGCGAGGATGTGTTCATTTTCGAGCTGCATGAGGGAGTTGGCCTCCTCCAGCGCCGCGACCATCGACAGGATGCCTGGCACGTCCTCGGTTCCCGCGCGCAGTCCCCGTTCCTGCTCGCCGCCGTGATGGAAGGGCAGCACCCGGACGCCCCTGCGGATGAGCAGCATGCCCTGCCCTTTGGGGCCGCCGAACTTGTGTGCGGAGAGCGACAGAAAGTCAGCCCCCAGAGTCTCAAAGGAAATGGGCAGATGCCCCGCGGCCTGCACGGCGTCGGTATGAAACAGTGCGCCCGCTTGGCGGACAAGCGCGGCGATCTCCTGCACCGGTTCCACTGTGCCCGTCTCATTGTTGGCCATCATCACGCTGACTAGCCGGGTCTGCGGCCGAAGCGCACGCTGCACATCCCCGGGGTTCACCCGCGCGGCGGAGTCTACCGGAAGATAGGTGACTTCCACGCCCTGACGGGCCAGGCTTGCGGCAGTCTGAAGGACAGAGGGGTGTTCCACTGCGGAGAGGACAATGTGGTCCCCCGGGCGCAGGTCTGGTGCAGTCATGGCCCAGTTGTTGGACTCCGTGCCTCCAGAGGTGAACAGCACCTCACGGGACTGTGCCCCCAGAAGTTCCGCTGCGCGTGCGCGCGCCTGATCCAGCGCGGCGCGAGCTGCGCGTCCGGGACCGTACAGCGCGCTGGCGTTCCCCCACAGCTGCTCTGAGGAACACCGAAGCTGCTCCCGGGCCACAGCCCTCATAGGGGTGGTCGCTGCATGATCCAGATAAACCATCAGATTGACTCCTTCCAGGGGTTCCATGCCCCTCCGGGGAGCACGGGCATGTGCGCATTATACCCCTTCGAGCTTATTCGGTCAAAAAAAGCTTGACATGACCTTTAGATTCCTCCTCAATCTGCCTCTTCACAGTCTCCGGAGATGTGCACCACAAAGGAAGAAGGGACCTCCTGCCCCGCTTTCCGGCGGTTTAGAGGAGATCCCTTCAGGAAAAGCGGAGATTCAGGTTCTGTTTTCGCGCTGCTCGTTCATGTAGACCATCATGGCCCGGGCTGCCTGCTTGGCGCCTTCCACCGCATGGACCACTGTCTTGGCTCCCGTGACTACGTCGCCCGCCGCAAAAACGCCGGGACGGGTGGTCATGTAATGCTCGTCCACAGCCAGAAGGCCGTTTTCCGTCATTTCGAGGCCTTCCGTCGTCCGCACCAGCTTCCGCCTGGGAACCTGGCTGATGGCGATGATGGTGGAATCGGCTTCCACCTGGATGCGTTCATCTTCAAGTCCCGTGATCTGGCCGTTTTCATCCAGAATGGTTTTCTGGAACACGGGACCCTTTTCGGTGATTTCAACGATCTGCATGCCGGTGACGATCTGTGCACCGTCCAGCTGTGCATAGCTGACCTCATTGGAGGAGGCTGTAATGCTGGCATTCCTGCCGTACATGGTTACATGCTGTGCACCGTTGCGCAGGGCTGTGCGGGCCACATCCATGGCCGCGTTGCCCACGCCGATGACGGCCACGGAGTTGCCCAGGCGGTTTGCCTGCGGATTGGCCAGGTAATTGAGGGCGAAGTGCACATTTCCGTAGCTTTCTCCCTGCACGCCAAGTCTTCTGGGCTTTTCAGCCCCGGTTCCGATAAACACCGTGGCAAACCCGTCCCGGAGAAGGTCCTCGATCATCAGCACCGATCCGATGGTGGTATTGAGCCGGATCTGGATGCCCATGCTTTCCAGCCGCTTCTGGTAACGGGACAGAATGGTCTTGGGCAGACGGAATTCCGGAATTCCGTAGCGCAGGATCCCGCCGATCTGGCTGTGCCATTCAAAGATGGTCACGGGATAGCCTTCCATGGCCAGCTGGATGGCCACGGTCATTCCTGCAGGTCCCGAGCCGATGACGGCCACCTTCTGCTTTTTTTCTCAGGGATTTCCACACTCATTCGGTCCAGATACATGTCGGAGATGTAGTTTTCAATGCTGGAAAAATGGACGGGGCTGTCCTTTCTGCCCCGGATACAGTGACCCGCACACTGTCGGGCATGATCGCAGACTGCGGAGCACACCAGGGACATGGGGTTGTTTTCAAAGAGTAGCTTGCCGGCTTCCATCAGTCGGTTTTCCTTGAAAAGGCCCACCACCTGCGGAATGGGGGTATGTACGGGGCATCCCGTCTGACAAAGGGGCTTTTTACACTGAAGACAGCGATTGGCTTCTGTGACGATATGCAGTGGCATGGCAACTCTCCTTTCTCATGCGGCGGCAACCGTTCATGAAACAGAGGAAGGCGGTCCGATTGCTCGGGCCGCCTATTTTAGCAGGGATTACTCTTCAGGGACAAACATGTCTTTGCCTACGCCGCATACCGGGCAGCACCAGTCATCAGGGAGATCCTCGAAAGCCGTTCCGGGAGCAATGCCGTTGTCGGGATCACCCTCTGCAGGGTCATATACATAGCCACAGGGTTCGCAAACATACTTCATCGCAGGTACTCTCCTTTTCATGTCCCTCAGGACGATTTTGTATTCATGGGCAGTTGCCCAATTCTACCGGGAACTTCAGGCCTTCTCCCCCTGGGGAGCAGGCTTTGCGGGAGCGGGCTTCGCGGGAGTTGCCAGGGGCTTGGCCTTGTCCATCTTGTTGCGGGGTGCTCTGCGCTCACGCATGGTGATGCACTTTCTCGGGCACTTCTGGGCGCACAGGCCGCAGCCCGTGCAGGCGCCCAGCACGCGGTGTTTCTCTTTGAGACCGCCTTCGATGGCATCAAACTTGCACTGCTTGTTGCAGATATTGCAGCCGACACACAGCTCCTGGTTGATGTAGGCTTCCAGGCGGCTGTCAAAGTCAGCCTGCATGGCGCCGGTGGGACAGGCATCTGCGCAGGCCATGCAGCCCACGCACTTTGTGTAGTCGATGACGGGTACATTGTTGACCATCTGGATGGCGTCAAACTGACAGGCCTTTTCGCAGGCGCTGCAGCCGATACAGGCGCGGTCGCAGTTCTCCTTGAGCGCAATGCCTTTTTCAGGATTGTGGCAGCCGACGGTGACCACCCGGTCAATGGGCTGCATGCTCAGTACATGCTGCGGACAGGCCGCCACGCACTTTTTGCAGCTCTGACATTTTTCCTGGTCCACCACGGCGATCTTCTTGACGGGATCGACCTTGATGGCGCCAAAGGGACAGGCGCGTTCGCAGGTGCCCAGACCAAGACAGGCATACTGACATGCTTTGGTGCCGCTGTTGACCAGTGCAGCCGCCACGCAGTCCTGAATGCCTTCATAGGTGGATTTGGGTCTGCAGTGTTCGCCGTATCCCTGGCAGGCAACGGTCGCAACCAGCTTGGTGCCTGCGCCGTTGGATTCCACGCCCATGATGGCTGCCATCTTGGCAGCGCAGGCGGGGCCGCCTACGGCGCAAAGACCGATTTCCGCCTTTCCCTCACCGACGGCGGACGCATAGCCGTCACAGCCGGGATATCCGCAGGCGCCGCAGTTGGCACCCGGAAGGACCTCGCGCAGTTCGGCCACCTTCGGGTTGGTGGGGACTTTCAGAAAATGGTCCGCCACACCCAGTCCGGCTCCGAACAGCAGTCCCAGGATGCTCAGGACAAGGGCGGCAATTACGATAGCAAGTATACCACTCATTCTTTCTATCCTCCCTCGTCGATGATCAGATCAGTCCGCTGAATCCGTTGAAGGCCACGGCCATGAGGCCGGCGGCAATCATGGCTCCCGGGAAGCCTTCCATCCACTTGGGAAGATTTCCAAGGGAGAGCCGTTCACGGATTCCGGCGAACAGACAGATAGCCAGGGTATAGCCCAGTGCGGAGGCCACGCCATTGAGGACGGAGAGCACCAGGTTGTAGCCCTCGGTCACGTTCAGCTGGGCAACGCCCAGCACCGCGCAGTTGGTGGTGATCAGCGGCAGATAGACACCCAGCGCCTGATACAGGCCGGGAGAAATCTTCCGGATGATCATTTCGACAATCTGCACCAGCACAGCGATGACCAGAATGAATGCGATGACCTGGAGATATTCAAGATTGAAAGGAATCAGAAGGTACTGGTTGACCAGGTAGGCTACCAGGGATGCGATGGCCATGACAAAGGTCACCGCCATACCCATGCCGAAGGCTGTTTCCAGCTTCTTGGACACGCCCAGGAAGGGGCAGATGCCGTAGAAGCGGGACATGGCAAAGTTGTTGACAAAGATGGAGCCGATGAGAATGGTAAGAACTGCATTCATCTGGATAATCCTCCTTACGCTTTCTTCGGCAGCAGGCAGTTCATAGCGGCCAGGGTCAGACCCAGCACGATGAATCCGCCGGCGGGTTTGATCAGGATGCCCATGGGCGGGAAACCGGCGGGCATCACCTGCACGCCGAACAGGGTCCCAACGCCAAAGACTTCACGGATCGCGGAAATCAGGGTGATGGCCAGCGTAAAGCCGATGCCCATGCCCAGGCCGTCGACTGCGGCATCCGCGGGCGGGTTTTTAAAGGCAAAAGCTTCAGCACGTCCGAAAATGATACAGTTCACCACAATCAGCGGAATGAACACGCCCAGGGATTCATCCAGAGCGGGAAAGAAAGCCTTGATGATGAGCTGGACGATGGTCACGAAGGTGGCGATAACCACGATGAAGGCCGGAATCCGGATCTGGTCCGGAATGGCTTTGCGCATGAGAGAAATCACGAGATTGGAAAAGATCAGAACGAAGGTAACGGCAAGTCCCATGCCGATACCATTGCTCGCGGCGGTGGTGATGGCGAGCGTCGGGCACATGCCCAGCACCATACGGAACGTGGGGTTTTCATCGATGATGCCGTTCATGAAGATTTTGAAGTATTTCTTCATTTCTGGACCTCCTTGGCAGCCTGGCTGAGAACATCATTGATTGCATTGCTGGTCAGGGTCACGCCGGTCTTCACATCGATCTGTGCCTCACCGATATTTTTGCCGACCAGTGCCTCAAAGACACCGGCATCCGCAATCAGGTCAGCGCCAAGACCCGCGGTTTCGTTGTGTTCCTTCACCTCGACGCTCAGGATCTTCCCGTCCGCGTCCAGCTGAACGGCCACCTTCATGGGAGCAAATCCCGTGGCTTCATAAACTTTGGTTTCAGCCGCCGCTTCGCCGGCAGGAGCGGCGAATTCCTCGGCAGCTTTTTTCAGGGCTTCATTGATGGCATTGGAGGTCAGGGTGACGCCGGTTTTGACGTCAATCTGGGCCTGCGCAACCGGCTTGCCAACCAGCGCTTCAAAGACTGCGGAATCCGCGATCAGGTCAGCGCCAAGGCCTGCAGTCTCCTGATGCTCGGGGACGGAAACGGAGAGAATCTTCCCTTCGTCATCCACCTCCACCACTACGGTGAAATCCGCAAAGCCCTTCACCGGGAAGCTGCCGCGCCTGGCGGCGGTTTCGGCGGGCGTCGCCTCATCAGACTTCTCCGGAATAGCCTTTTCCTCTGCGGCGGGGGCGGCGGAAAGCTCCTCCGCGGCTTTTTTGAGGGCCTCATTGATGGCATTGGAGGTCAGGGTGACGCCGGTTTTGACGTCGATCTGGGCCTGCGCGACCGGTTTGCCCACCAGAGCCTCAAAGATCGCGGTGTCGGCAATCAGGTCAGCTCCCAGACCTGCGGTCTCCTGATGCTCAGGAATCGTAACGCTGAGAAGGTTTCCGTTATCATCCACTTCCACGTTCACGGTGAACTCGGCAAATCCCTTTACAGGATAGCTGCCGCTCTTTGCAGCTTTGGCGGGCGTCTCCTCGGCGGCCTTTGCTGGGGAAAACTCCTCCGCGGCTTTTTTGAGGGCCTCATTGATGGCATTGGAGGTCAGGGTCACGCCGGATTTGACGTCAATCTGAGCCTGTGCGACCGGTTTGCCCACCAGCGCTTCAAAGATCGCGGTATCAGCAATCAGGTCTGCGCCCAGCCCGGCGGTTTCCTGGTTTTCGGGGATGTTGATGTTCACGATTTCACCGTTGGGATTGAGTGCAATCTCAACAGTAAAGGGAGCGAAGCCGGTCACAGCCACGGTCTTGACGGTGGATACGTCCGTTGCGGCATCTTTCTCATCGATCTGTGTCTTTGCGGTGCCTGCGAATTCTGCAGCGGCCATGGACAGCGCCTCGTTGATGGCATTGGAGGTCAGAGTCACCGCCGTCTTGACATCGATTTTTGCATCCCGGATATCCTGACCCTTGAGAGCAGCAAAGACAGCTTTATCTTCGATGAGATCCGCACCCAGACCGACGGTCTCCTGATGCTCAGGCACCGTCACGTTCAGGATTTTTCCGTCGCTGTCCAGTTCAACGGTTACCTTGAAATCGGCGATTCCCTTGACGGGATAGGTGTTGCTGAAGGCCGCCCCGGTCACAGGGCCTTCAGCTGCGGCCTCTTCAGTCTTGGCTTCTTCAGTCTTGGCCTCTTCAGTCTTGGCTTCTTCAGTCTTGGCTTCTTCAGTCTTGGCTTCTTCAGTCTTGGCTTCTTCAGTCTTGGCTTCTTCCTGGACC
>OMRS01000169.1 GCA_900313545.1 uncultured Eubacteriales bacterium
AATCTCATCATTGCTTGGCCTTGCCCTGTTGACTGTTACAGCATACGAACTACCCTTATTACGTTCTACCCCTGTGCAAATACATACTTTATTTATCATCAGCGGCCGATTGTAATTCGGATTCTCTCAAAAACACAATATCTTCAATTTGTGCCGTTTTATTATATATTTACAACATATGAGTATTCCGGTTCTGTCAGCTGACGCGCGATTATGCATATTTCGCCAGGAAAAATGGTACGGTTATCTAACCTGAAAAAGCAGAGGGATGTGTCCCTCTGTACCACTGATTTTTTTTATACATATTTATACGGATGGTTTATGTTTGCCTTGCTAATGAGTTTGACAGAAGAGGCCCGGGGATGCCATTCCGGCATTGTACAGATTGAAGGCACTGCCGCTGATTGCCGGCTTTCCGCATTACGGAACTGATGCGGGACATGGGCATGCAGGTGAAGGGACAGGTGGTGGAAACGCGTTAAACCGGTGTGTGAGTCCCCTTCCCGTTTCCCTGCGGGTTCCCCCGGCCGGGGGCGGTCACGCCGGCGGATTGACGGGGAATCCTTCCTTTATTATAATGGATGAACGAAAGAGGACAGGGGCTTTATGGAGGGCTGTATGGCAAAGGACACGAAGGAACGGATCCTGGCGGCGGCGCTGGAGATGTTTTCGCAAAGGGGCTATGAGGGCACCAACATCAGGGAGCTGAGCGCCTCCCTCGGGCTTGTCAAATCCGGCATATACAAGCATTTTGAAAGCAAGGAGGCCATCTGGAACGCCCTGCTTGACGCCATGGCGGCCTATTACGCGGAGCGCTTCGGGTCTCCCGCGCACCTGCCGCCCGTCCCGGAGTCCCTGGAGGAATTTATCTCCATGGCCATGCGCATGGCGGATCTCACGATCCATGACGACCGGATCGTGAAGACGAGGAAGGTGCTGACGCTGGAGCAGTTCCGGGACGGCCGCGCGAGGGAGCTGGCGACAAAGCACTTTCTGACCGGGCTGGAGGAGATGTTCAGGCAGATCTTTGCCGGGATGATGGACAGGGGCCTCATTCGCCGGGAGGATCCCGCCATGCTGGCCTTCGCCTACACGACGCCGGTTTCGGCGCTTATCCACCTGTGCGACCGGGAGCAGGAGAAAACGGAGGAGGCGATGGCCCGGATCGAGGCCTTCAGCCGGCATTTTGTCAGGACCTACGGCACCTGAAAACCGGAAGGTGTCTGTCTGCGCGGCCATGGGGAAGGCAGGGGACGGGAGAGGAAGCCTCCCCGCCGCCTCAAAGCGCCCGGGAAACCGCATATACAAAGAGCCTCCGGACCTCATGGGTCCGGAGGCTCTGCTGCTCTTTGAACAGCGTGAACACCGGGATGCGCCCGGGAAGGGAGGAACCTACGCGGCCTTGTCTTCCTCGCGTTCGGTCAGGGTGACGCCCTCCGGGTACAGGAGGGTGAACTCATCCCTTTCGGAGATGGTGTAAAACCCGTTGTCCTCGCACTTTTTCCGGAAGGTCTCCGCGACCTTCAGGTCCCCGTAGTCCCGGAGGGTGTCGTCGCACAGGAGCATGTAGGCTCTGCCCTCATAGCGGGGATTCTGCAGGGTGTAGGTGGCCATGGCGAAATCTCCGGTGGAGTTGCCGAAGGCCAGCACCGGGATCTTCCCGATCTCCCGCTGGATGGAGGTGACCTTGTTGGACTTCTGGTTCTTGACCCACAGCCTGCCCGCGATGACCAGCTGGTCCTCCGGGGTGAAATCGTGGAACATGCTGTTCTGGTCCGGGTCGCCGGAGGCCACGTACAGAAGGTCCGTGCCGATGATGCGGTCCGCGGGGATATAGGGGTCCAGCGTGCCCTCGGCCATCACCCGCACGGCGTCCCGGTAGGTGGCGCTGACGATGTAGAGGGTATAGCCCTGCTCCGACAGGTAGCGCACCAGGGAGAGCATGGGCTGGAAATAGGCTTCCCCGTAGGTCATGCCGGAAAAGCCGCGGGCGGGCAGGGCCTTGAAGCGGCGGACCACCTCCGCATAGGCCTCCGGGGTCAGGCCCTCGTACAGCCTGGGGCCCAGCTCCCGCTCCTTGGCGTCAAAATCCTCGATGGGGATGCCCCGCAGCACCTTGTCCTCCCAGGCCCTGGCAAAGGCCTTCAGGTCCTCGGGGGCCTCAAAGTCAGGGTCATAGAGGGCGCGGTAGATAAAGAGGCAGTCGTTGAAGTAGGTGGGGAAGCGCTCCCCCAGGAGGGTCCCGTCCATGTCAAAGACGGCGATGCGGTCCTCCGGGGGAATATACCCCTCTGAGGTCTCGTCGGTGGAGCGCTCCACATACCGGAGCAGGGAGGCCAGAGAGGGGGAATCCGGGGCCCAGCCCTCAAGGCCCGCCTTCGGGAGGCTTTCCCTGGCGCAGGCCGGCAGGGACACAAGGCACAGGAGCAGGAACAGAAGGCAGGATGCACAGAAGCTTTTTTTCATGGGAACACCTCGCAGCATGTCATATCTGGAATCTTCGGGGGATCCGGAGGGAAATGCGGGAGCTCCGGCGCCGCTCAGGTCCCGGTACCCCTGCCCTGCCAGAGGGCGCGGAGCCGTCCCAGGGCGGGGGGCAGCCGGCTGATGAGCAGCACCAGGAAAATCATGATCAGGGCATAGGCGTAGATATCCTGGTACTCATTGAAATAGCTGCTGGAGTGAACCGCCTTGCCCAGGGAGTTTTTCGTCTGGACCAGGTACTCCGTGGACACCACCAGCTTGAGCCCCATGCCGGCGGCGCTCTCGTAGGCCTGCTTCAGGTACCCGGCCATGAGGGGAAGGTGGACGTTCAGGAGGACCTGCAGATTAAAGCCGCTGTGGATGCGGTAGGCATCGATCAGCTCCGGCTCGATGCGCAGGCACCCCTCGCAGGCCGCCTCGCTGATCAGGGGAATCAGGAACAGGGAGGAGGCGATGAGGGGCACCCGGTCGTAGCGGGTCAGGACCATGATCACCACCACCATGACCACCATGGGGATGGAGCGCAGCAGGATCATGAGGGGGCGCAGCAGCGTGCGCACAAAGCCGGAGAGGCCCTCGGCAAGACCGATGGCCACCCCGGCAAGGGTGGACAGGACCATGACCTCCAGCAGGTGCAGGAGGGTGACCCCGATCTTCAGGTAGGTGTCCGCCCGGCCCAGCAGGCGGACAAGGGCCCGGAGAATTTCAAACACGTCCGGGAACACCAGACGGTCGTCCCTCAGCCGGCCCGCGGCCTGGATGAGGACGGCGATCAGGAGAATTCCAAGACAGAAGGTGATGAGTTCTTTTCCCTTACTTTGCTCCATAGTAGAACTCATCCGCGGGCACGGCGCCGCCGAACTGGGTCAGGTCGATGCCGGCGGTGATCTCCACCTGCTCCCGGGCCTCCGGGGCGGCGAGGTAACGGATCGTGCAGTTGGGAATGGCGCTCATGGCCACCTTGGCATTGGGAAGGATCTCCAGGGCCACCGCGGCCTCGGCCACCGCGCTGACGTCCTCGGCGCATCTGGCGCAGGACGCGGCCACCTCCGCGAGGTAGGCATCGACGGCTTCGGGCGCGCTGTCGGCCACGTCGCCGCGCACGAACAGGCCTGCCTGGGTAAAGCCCTTGCAGCCTGTGGCCTTCTCGTAGAGGTCGTTGACCGCGTAACCGGTCACCCGGTCGTTTTTGAAGCGGGCGGCGGTCAGGGCGGGCTCGGCGGTCATGACAATCGCGTTTTCATCGGACAGGAGGAGCTGCTGGGTATTGGCGGCGCTGCCCAGATAGCTGACCGTGGCGGGCTTGATGCCGTTGTGCTCCAGGACATACAGGGCGATGGAGGAGTTGATGGTGTTCTCGCCAAAGAGGGTGATTTCAGCGCCGTTGATGTCCTCCAGGGTGAAGCCTTCCCGCTGGGAGGCGAAGAACAGGTTGCCCCAGGAGACCACGGCGGCCAGACGGTAGGCGGATTTCCCGGCCTTGAACAGCTTGGCTCCCGCATTCAGGGGCGCGATGATGAAGTCGGAAGCCCCGCTGGAAAACTCGGCGGTGATGGTTTCCGCGGCGACAAAGGTGTACTGCTCGGGATGCTCCTTTGCCAGCGTCGCCAGCGCAAGGGCAGGCGCGCCGCCGGGGGCGGCGATCCGGAAGGAGGAGGTCTGGGCGGTATCGGCAGACGCAAAGGCGCACAGACCGATCAGCAGCAGGGCCGCAAGAGCCGCAGAAAGAAACTTTTTCATAAATAAATCTCCTTATATGTATTTTCCGATGGAATATCAAAATTATAGTCTTTTACTCATGAAATGTCAACGAGGACCGGAGCGGGCGCAGGGGGATTTCACGAATCTTAGATACCTCAATAGTTTTTATGTCATTTAAATAGTTCGGTGTATCCATCGCCATATTGCTTCGAAA
>OMRS01000167.1 GCA_900313545.1 uncultured Eubacteriales bacterium
CATGATTGCGGATCTGGAGCATGAGGTTGAATGCCTGACCACGGGCGTTATGGACTACATCACCAAACCGTTTCCCACACCCACGTTCATCCTGGCTGTGGTCCAAAGAGCGGTGGAGATCCGGGAAATGCGCAGGAATACCGAGGGGAAGGAACGGGATCCCCTCACGGGGTTCTACAACAAGGAATTCTTTGATCAGCGTGTGGAGGAGTTTGACGAGCTGCACGGCGGAGCGGCGCTTGACGCCGTCTACATCAACATCAACCGGTTTCACCTGATCAATGAACGATATGGCCGGGAATACGGGGATGAGGTGCTGCGCAGGATCGCAGGGTGCATCGGCGTCACTGTCACCCCGGAGGAAGGGGTGGTCTGCCGGTGGGAGAATGACACCTTCCTCATCTATTGCCTGCACAGGGAGGATTACAAACAGCTTGCGGAACGGATCACGGTGGTCTTCAACGAGGACGGAAACCTGAACAGGAACACCCGTCTGCGCATGGGCGTGTATCCCAATGTGGAACAGGGAGTGGATGTGGAACGGCGCTTTGACCGGGCGCGCAAGGCCGCCAAGGGGACCGGGGTTCACTTTACCCATGATATCGCCTTTTTCAACAACGCGCTCCTGGAATCCGAGGTGCTGGCGGACCAGCTGCTGGATGACTTCTATACCGCGCTCAAGGAACACCAGTTTCTGGTCTACTACCAGCCCAAATTTGATATCCGTCCCTCCCAGCCGGTGCTCAGCAGCGCGGAGGCGCTGGTGCGGTGGGAACACCCGGACCTGGGCATGATCAGCCCCTCCACGTTTATTCCGCTGTTTGAGGACAACGGGCTGATCCAGGATCTGGACCGGTATGTCTGGAAGGAGGCGGCTTCCCAGATCTGCAGATGGAAGAAGAAGCTGGGCATTTCCGTTCCTGTATCGGTCAATGTCTCCCGCGTGGATCTGTACGAGCCGGATGTGGTTGAGCAGCTGCTTTCACTGGTGAAGGACAACGGGCTGAGCACCAATGAGCTGATTCTGGAGATCACGGAATCGGCCTATACACAGGATACCACCCATATTGTGGAAACCGTCAAAAAACTGCGCAGTGCCGGATTCCAGATCGAAATGGACGACTTCGGCACCGGATATTCGTCTTTGAACATCATTTCCAAACTGCCCATCGATGCCCTGAAGCTGGACATGCAGTTCGTGCGCAACGGCATCAACCGCCGCAAGGACCTCCGGGTGCTGGAGATGGCCATCGGGATAGCGGACTCCCTGAACGTCCCCACCATCGCGGAGGGCGTGGAGACGGCGGAACAGATGTTCGCCCTCAAGGCCATGGGCTGCTATATCATCCAGGGGTACTACTTCTCCCGGCCGGTGAACGCATCGGAGTTTGAAATCTTCCTGCTGGCCCGCAAGAGCTCGGACACGATGGAAGCCAATGCGCCGCTGCGGCAGCGCCCGGAGCAGGACGTTCTCCGGGAAAAGGATGCTCTCTATGTCCGCTTCAACGAAAAGTATACCTATGATTCCCTGCATGACCCCCTTACGGGCCTGTACAACAACACCGCCTATGACATCCTGATGCAGGACTCCGATCCGAGGCACATCGCGGTGTTTGTGGCGGTCATCGATCATTACGACACCGTCCGCAGCGCCTACAGCGTGGATGTTGTGGACCGGCTGGTCTGCAGCTTTTCAGAGAGCCTGAAAAAGAGCTTCCGGTCCGTGGACCATATCTGCCGGCTTTCCAACAGCATGTTCGTCGTCATCATGTCCCGGGTGGACAGTACCCACAGGGAGCTGGTGCAGGAGAAGGCAGCTCACCTGAACGAACAGATGGCAGCCCCCGGAGACGGACTTCCCTCCATCACCATCAGCGTCGGTGTGGCCTTTGGTGACCGGGAAAATCCCCAGGGGGACCTGTTCCACGACGCGAGGGTGGCCCTCTCCAAAGCCCATGACACCCCGGAAACCCGGTGCGTGGTATACTGAAACGAACCTGTACATAATCAAACAGACTGCCGCGGGAAGGATCCTGCGGCAGTCTGTTTTTACGTCCGGGAAATTCAGTTGACGGGGCTGTGGGGGACGGCAGGGGAGAAGCTGTCCCCTCCGGAAGAGGGAGGGGTCTCGAAGCGTTCAAGGAAGCTGTGTTCCTCACCGCCGGTCTTCCAGCCCACCAGGGTATCCAGGCAGACAGAGTGGATGCTGTTGAAGATGCACTTTTCGATGTCAGGATGGGTCAGGCGCAGCCGGCTGATCAGCTGCTTGATTTCCTGACGCTTCGAATCTCCCACGCCGTCGCCTGCCTGCGCGATGTTTTCCGTCATGCGGCAGGCGCAGCGGATAAAGGACAGGTGGTTGTAGCGGCACCAGGCGAGGATGTCCTCCTCATGGATGCAGTACAGGGGACGGATGAGCTCCATGCCGGGAAAATTCTGACTGCGAAGCCGGGGAAGCATGGCCTGAATCTGGGCGCCGTAGAACATGCCCATGACGGTGGTTTCAATCACGTCGTTGAAATGGTGCCCCAGGGCGATTTTGTTGCAGCCCAGCTCCTGCGCCTGATGGTAGAGATTGCCCCGGCGCATCCTGGCGCACATGTAGCAGGGATTCTCCTTCAGGGTGACGGTGATGTCGAAGATCTCGGTGTCAAACATCCGGATGGGGATTCCAAGCAGACGGGAATTGCTGCGGATGCGCTCGAGCACCTCCGGGGAATAGCCGGGGTTCATGACGAGGTAGACGGCTTCAAAGGGCACCTCGCTGTGGCGAAGCAGCTCCTGAAAGAGCTTGGCCATGAGCATGGAGTCCTTCCCGCCTGAAATGCACACGGCAATCCGGTCCCCCTCCGAAATCAGCCGGTAATCCCGGATGGCCTTCATAAAGGGGGTCCACAGCTCCTTGCGGAACTTCTTGTTGATGCTTCGCTCAATGAGCTGGGTCTGGGTCAGCTGTCGGCTCATGTGTCCTCCTTCTGAGGCGGCGAGGGAGCGCGGCGCTCAGCGCAGGTGAAGTGAGATGGAAAAGTCCAGGTGCTGGGGAACGCGGTAGCGGGGATGCAGGACGGGGCCGCAGCTGTTGGAGCCGATGCCGCCCATGTACCCGTCGATGCACAGCACGGTATCGCCGCAGGGCACAAGCTCATGGTCATGGGCCCTGGAAGTGAGCTCACCGGGGGTATAGCGGGAGGCGTTGAAGCTGAAGCTTTCCCCGGTGACGGACAGGCCGCCGGCCTCAAGCATGCAGCAGTCATAATGGCTCCCGTTTTCCTGGGGCCTCAGGTAATCCTCATACAGCTCATCCAGGGTGGCGCTGTACAGGCCGCGGAAGGTGTGGCGGTGTTTGTCGATGTAGCTCTCATCCGGACCGAAGCCGAAATAGGTGACCCGGTCGCATTCTCCCGGAAGATGCATGCACAGGCCAAAGCGGGGCAGGGCGGGCATGCGGTCGTCCCGGAGGGCATCCACACTCAGCGTGAGCGTCCCGTTTGAGGCAATCTCCCAGGTGAGGCGCCCGCGGACAATGGGCGGAAGGGAATCCGCGGCTACGATGAAGGTGCTCTCGATGCGGCAAAGGTTCGCCTCCTCGTGAACCCGGGTGGACAGGGTCGAAGCGCTGGCATGATCATAGCGCCAGCGGGACCATTCGGCCCTGACAAACTGGTCATTGTCGGTGGGGGCGCGCCAGATGTTCAGGACCATGGGTGAGGAGAGAAGCTCGCGCGTGCCGGAGACAAGGGAGTCAAAGCAGCCGGTGTCCCGGTTGAAGGTGCAGGAAAAGCCGGTGCCGCAGACCGTGACCCGGACGCCGTCGTCCCGGACCTGAAGGGGTCCGCCGGCGGGGGCGGCGGGCAGCGTATAGTGCTGACGGCCGG
>OMRS01000185.1 GCA_900313545.1 uncultured Eubacteriales bacterium
AAAGCCCCCCAGGTGGTCATGGATTTCACGACCTATCTGCGGAAAAACTTCAACGCCGTGGCAAGTGACGCGCCGATCCCCTTCACCTCGGAGCTGGAGCACACCCGCGCGTATCTCGCCGTGGAGCAGGCGCAGTACGCCCACAGCCTCTTCGTCGAATACGATACGCCGCACACCTTCTTCCGCGTGCCGCCGCTGACCCTCCAGCCCATCGTTGAAAACGCCGTCAAGCACGGCCGCAATCCCTGTGAGGGTCCGTTCCGTATCTCCATACGGACCAGGAAAACGGCCTCCGGCAGCGAGATCACCGTTTCGGACAACGGCAGGGGCTTAGGGTCCTCCGATGATGACGGGCCCCATATCGCGCTCAAAAACATTCAGCAGAGACTTGAACTCATGTGCGGCGGAAGCCTGGCGATCGCCCCCGGCGACGGCGGCGGAACCGTTGTGACGGTGACGATTCCCTGACCCCGCCCCTGTACGGGAACCGCGGCGCTGCCCGCCGTGGCCCCGTGTGCAGCGCCTTTCCGCTTCAGAAAGAGTCGCGGGGAGGGAGGCGCCGCGCCCGGCGGGAGGAGGCGCTGTCGGCTGCGGCCCGGGAAAAGGGGCGGTCACGGGAGGCGCCAGATGACGGCAGTCCCCCTGCCGGAATCAGAAGCGGCGGCCGGAAGGAAGGCGCATACGCCTGTTTGAGCCGGCGAAAGCGGGAAACCGCTCATCCGGAAGCCCTGAAGGACAGCCCCGCTTCCAAAGTGAAGGGGGATTCAAAGCAGAAAACCCGTGCCCCCATCAGGCCTGGCTTCCCGGGCAATGGGGGCTTTTATCCTGCACCTGCTGAGCGCAGAAAGCGAAAAAAACCTTGTGTCAGGATAGAACTTGAATTATAATAAATAAAAGTTTCGGAACGACTGAGGGACTGCGGAAACGGCTGCTTTTTTTGTGGAAATAAAGACTACCGCGGAACTGGGAATTGCCGGTTTTCCTGAGGCGCGGCAGCCGCGCGGTCCGCGGGAAACAGGTCCGCGCGGGAAAACCGCCGGCGCTGACCGGGGAAACAGATGCTGTCAACATGATGACCGATTCACTAGGGGATGGAGAATATGAGACTGAACAGGCTGGCGAAGGTATCAGGGTGTTTCCTGTTATCGATCATACTTGCGGTTTTCGCGGCGGCGGCGGGAGCCGCTGCTGAGCTGAACACCTCCGGCGGGCTCAACAGAACACCGTCGGTTGACGTGATCGGGCATACCGAGAACTACTCCGTGGTGATGTACGATAATTCCAGCGGACTTCCGACATCCGAGGCGAACGCCATCGCCGAAACGTCCGAAGGGTTCATATGGATCGGCAGCTACGCGGGCCTGATCCGTTATGACGGAAGGAATTTTGAACGCATCGACCCCTCAAGCGGGATCACCAGCATCAAGTGTCTGTATGTGGACAGCAGGGACAGGCTCTGGATCGGGACCAACGACAACGGCATCGCGGTCATGGACCATGGTGAGCTGCGCATGTGGGGAAAGGCGGACGGAATGAAATCGGTCCACACCCGCAGCATTGCGGAGGATCAGAACGGGACGATCTACGTCGCCACGACCTGCGGGATCGCGGCGATAGATCCGGACGGTCGCTTTTTCATGCTGGAGGACGAGACCATCTCCAACATGAACATGCTCATCGTCCGCAAAGGGTCGGATGGCAGCATGTACGGACTGAGCAACTTCGGGGATATCTTCAGGCTCCAGGACGGCAAAGCCGTCGATTTCGTGCCCGCCGACCGGAATCCCATGGGGGGCTGCAACGCCTATCTCCCTGATCCGGATCATCCGGGACAGATCTTCTTTGAGGGAAAAGAACTGGGGTTTTACCGTGCGGCCTACGGGGACGGGATCACGGATGTTCAGAAAATCGACATCTCCCCGCTGCAGTATGTCCAGCAGATGGAAATCATCGACGGGAAGATATGGATCTGCGCGGCAAACGGCGTCGGCGTGCTGGAAAACGATCACTTCACCCTGATCGAGAACCTGCCGATGAACAACAACATCACCCATGTGATGACCGACTATCTGGGAAACCTCTGGTTCACATCCACAAGGCAGGGTGTCATGAAGATCGTGCCGAACAGGTTCACAAATGTGTTCAAGAGGTATGACCTGCCGGACAAGGTCGTCAATACGACCTGCCTGAGCGGGGACAGGCTGTTTGTCGGCACGGACACGGGCCTGATTGTGATCGGTGAAAACGGGGTCGTCCCGGCTCTCCCGCTCAAAAAAGCCGTGACGGCTTCCGGCGCCGATCTTGGTCAGAGCGACCTCATCGGGTTCCTTGAGGGATGCCGCGTCCGCTCGATCATCGAGGACAGCAGGGGACGCCTGTGGATCTCCACCTGGCGCAAACACGGCCTTCTGCGGTATGAAGACGGCGAGGTGACCGCCTTCACGGAGGAGGACGGGCTGCTCTCCGACGGCCTGCGCGCCGTCGCGGAGCGGGAGAACGGGTCCATCCTCGTTGCGGTGACGGGCGGCGCAAACGTGATCCGGGACGACAGGGTCATTGCCTCCTACGGCACCGACGACGGCATCGTGAACACGGAGAGCCTGTGCGTCGAGGTGGGATTTGACGGTGAAATCGTTCTGGGCACCAACGGTGACGGCATCTATCTCATCGACGGTTCCGGACTGCGCAGGATCAACGTGGAGGACGGCCTGCCTTCGGATATCGTCCTCAGGATCAAGCGCGATACGAACCATGATCTGATATGGATCATCACAAGCAGCGCCATTGCCTATATGACGCCGGACTATCAGGTGACGACCGTCAGGAGGTTCCCGTATCCGAACAATTTTGATCTGTATGAGAACGGACGCGGCGACGTGTGGGTCCTCAGCAGCAACGGCATTTATGTCACGCCTGAGGAGGAACTGGTTCAGAACGGGGACATCCATCCCGTGTTTTACGGGATGGCGGGCGGCCTTCCCTGCATCACCACCGCCAATTCCTACAGCGCACTTGACCGGAACGGAAATCTGTACATCGCGGGAAGCACGGGCGTCTGCAAGGTCAACATTGACCAGACATTTGAAGGCGTCAAGGACATCAAGGCGGCCGTTCCCTTTATCGAGGCGGACGACGAAACCGTCTATCCGGATGCGGACGGCAGTTTTACGGTTCCCGCCCGGACAAAGAAGCTGACGATCCCGAGCTTTGTGTTCGATTATGCGATGAACGATCCGAAGATCAGGCGCCGTCTGACGGGATTTGACAATGAAAGCACGTCTGTTTTCTACAGCAAAATGGCGCCGATGATCTATACCAACCTGCACGGAGGGGAGTATACCTTTGACCTGCAGGTCCTGGATGAGGCTGGCAAAAGCCAGAAGGAGCTCTCCGTTCAGATCACCAAGGAGAAAAAGCTCCGGGAAATGCTGTGGTTCAACATCCTCTCGGGCGTCCTGGCAGCGTCCCTGCTGGTTCTGATCGTCACGGCGATCGTCGGAAGACGGATGCGCAGACTTGAGCAGCGGAACCGGGAGACCCTGCGCCAGAACATGCTGCTGCAGGAGAGCGAAAGAAAACTCAAGGCGCAGATGGACATCATCTCTTCCGTGGCCAGCATCTACAGTTCGGTGTATGAGCTGGACCTTGAGCGCGGGACCTTCCGTGAGCTGGGGAACGGCGATGAGTCGGAGCGCGTTCCCGCAAACGGGCAGACGGACATGCAGCAGGTCGTCAATCAGATCCTCAGGACGACGGTCGATGAATCCTGCATCAATGACGAACTGATCCGGGAGGTTGACCTGTCCACCATCAACGAGCGGATGCGCTATATGAATGTCTGGACAAAGGAGGTCCTGAACCCGAAGAAGCAGTGGCGGCGCAGCCGGATCATCGTTTCCGGACGTGACAGCGAGGAGCGGATCACGCGCATCCTGTGGGTGTCCGAGGATATCGACAGAGAGAAGAGGGAGCGAGAGCACCTCAATGACGTGGCCTATGTGGACGCGCTGACCGGACTGTCCAACAAGGCGGCCTACGACAAGAACACAAGACCCATCGACGAAGCGGTTGCGGCAGGGAAAGCGCCGGAATTTGCCATCCTCATGATCGACCTCAATTTCCTCAAGAAGGTCAATGACACCTACGGGCATGAGTATGGCAACGTGTACCTGAACAACTGCGCGGGCATGGTATCGCGCATCTACGGAAGGGATCACGCGTACCGTTTCGGAGGAGACGAGTACGTGGTGGTGCTGACCGGAGAGGATACGCAGAAGGCGGAGACGCTGACGCTGCTGTTCAAGCAGGAAATGGCGCAGCTCAGGACCAATCCGAACATCAAGCCCTGGGAGAAGGTCTCCGCCGCCATCGGCATCGCGCGCTTTGACCCGGCAAGGCACCACAGCGTCGAGGAGGTCTTCAAGATCGCGGACAAGAATATGTACGAGGACAAGCTTGCCATGAAGGCGCAGCGGACAGACTGAGCAAAGTGGATCTCCCCGCGGCGGCGGGCGGGAAAGCCGGGCTGAAACGGCAGGTGCCGCCCTCCGCCGGAGGGGTTGCTGAGAGGAAGCCCCCCGGGTTGTCTCCCCGGAGGAGAACGCCCGCCGGCACCCGGCCTGTCATCCCGCAAGAAAAAAGAACCCGTCATGTACATCTGAAACGTGTACAGGGCGGGTTCTTTTATGTTGGTATTGCGATGGAAAACCGGTCCGGCACAAGCCGGGGCGCGGGAAACCATCCGGCGGTGCGGGCGTTTTTGCGCCCCCTCATCCGGGACCTCTGCGGGTTTTGCGTCAGAACGTCCCCGGGCCGGAAGGGACACCGTCAGAAGAGGAAACGGGGGCCGGGGATGCGGGAGATTCCCGCAGAAGCGCCAGCGCCGCCATGTCGTCCTGCTGCTCATTTCCGTAACAGAAGTCATGGACCGCGCGGCTGACGGAAAGGAGCGTGCAGGTGGCGCCGTCCGTGCCGTTGCGGTCCCTGCAGGAAGCGCCGCGCACGGCCTCGGTCAGCCGCTCCGTGCCGAAGAAGACCCGGTTCGTGTTGGCGGCTTCCGTGATCCCGTCCGTATAGAGCAGGATCCCTTCCCCGGGAGCCAGGGTCAGGGTTTCCTCCCGGATCTGGATATCGTCAAACAGGCCCAGCGCGATGCCGGGGTCGGGCATGAGGAGGGTGGGCGTTTCGCCCAGCAGCACGGGAAAGGTATGTCCCGCGTTGGCATAGAGCAGCCTTCCGGTCCGGGGATCCATGACGGCCACGAAGGCCGTGACGAAGAAGCCCGCGGGGTTGCGGGCGCACAGATCGCGGTTTGTCTGGTTCAGGGTGTCCGCCGGACTCAGGCCCGCCATGAGCTTCTCGTGCATGACGGTCCGGACAATGGCCATGTAGATGGCGGCCGAGATTCCCTCTCCGGAGACGTCGCCCATGAAGACGCAGACGCTGCCGTCCGGCTGCCGGAAGCAGTCATAGAAGTCCCCGCCGATGGTTTTCGCGGGAGAGGTCATGGCGCTCATGAGGAACCCGTCGCCGCGCAGGGTGATCTTTTCGGGCACCAGGCCGGTCTGGATGCGCCGTGCGATCTCCAGCTCCACGCTGGTCTCCAGACGCTCCTGGGTCAGCAGCTCGATATTCCGGACATAACTGCTGATGTCGCCGGTCATCTTTTCGTAGGAGGCGGCGATTTCCGCGATTTCACGCAGGGGAGGGAGGCTCAGGGGGGCGGGAGGGCTCTGGCTGTCCACCGAGAAGAGGATCATGCTGTTGGAAATCTGGTGGATCGGGAGGACGATGTAGCGGTTGACCTGCACGAGCAGAAGCACAAGGCCCAGCAGAAGCGACACCAGGAAGGGCGCAAAGTCCATCAGGAATCTGTGCCGGATCTCTTTCCTGAAAAGGTGCAGGCTGCGGGACATGGCGATGAAGGCGCGCACCTCGCCATTGTCCCCCCGGATGGCAGACAGCCAGAGGATATCCCTGCCGTTGGGACCGGTCAGCTCCCCCTTCTGAAGGCCGCGTGCTCCCCGGAGGAGCGCCTGCTCCATTTCCGGCAGGAGGCCCCCGGCCACGTTCTGCCAGGCGTACAGCCTGCGTACCAGCGGGATGGTGCCCAGGCCGCGGGACGCGTACATCAGGCAGTCCCTGTCATTGGGCCCGGGACCCGGGGCATAGACGTAGAGCAGGTCCAGATCGAACCCCGCGCACAGGGCCCCGAGGTCCTTCTGCACCTCCCGGACGGATTCGTACCCGGGCGGGACAATCGATGTGTCCGGATCCCAGCCGCTCAGAAAGCTCCGGATCATTTCCGCGCAGGAAGACATGCTGCGGTCGCTGCTGTTTTCGCTTGTGCTCCGGATTTCAAGGAAGGAACTCACGGCGGACAGCGCCAGGGACAGGAAGAGGATGCCGGTGAAGGTCAGGATGATCCACCGGCTGATCGAAGACTTCTTTCTCATGGGGACGGATGCTCCCTTTCCGGAAGGTGGCTGCGCCCGGCGCGGCAAAAATCAGGACTGTTCGATGTGCAGCTTCTTTCCCAGACCGGTCATGTTAAGCACGTCCATGACCTCGGGGGAGACGTTTCTGAGGGTCAGGGCGCCGTTCATCTGCTTGTAGGCGCTGACGATCTGCCGGATGCCGGCGGAAGCGGTGTATTCAAGACCGGTCAGGTCGAGGACCAGGCTGGTGATGCCGGGGCCGAGGGCCTCCACCGCCTGGCCAAGTTCCGGGGCGCTCTGGGAGTCCAGCCATCCTGTCAGGGACAGGACGGCGGACCCGCCGCTGATGTTTTTTTCAATGGTCACAGGTTTTTCCTCCTTGCTTAACGGTTGAAGGGTTCATCAAAGAAACTGAGGCCGTTCAAAACGCCCATGAACCGCCTGAAGAAATCCCAGGAGGCAATGGGCCAGGAGAAGCCCATCCGGTAGAGGATCTGCAGCGTGGTGGTCCGGTCCATGATCAGGGTCGTGCGGCTGCGCTCCCCGGAGGAGAAGGAGTAGGCCATCAGGCTGGTCAGCAGGGGAGACTTCGCCGGGTCGGACTGCGCCCTGGCAAAGGCCTCCTCGTACTCCTTCCGCTCCGTAAAGCGCACCGGGTGTCCCATGGCGTTCAGCTCGCCCAGCACGTGCACCATCTTGAGGTACTGGTCGCTGAGCACGTGGAACATGATGCAGTCCGCGGGCGTCTGGGAGAGAAGGACCGTCGCCCGGGCCACCAGGTCGATGGGCGAAAACTCCATGAGATCGTCCAGGTGCTCATAGGAGATGCAGCCCAGCGCCGCGTAGGCCCGCAGGCTGCCCATGGCGGAGTTGGTCCCGTAGTTGATCTGGAACTCGCCGTCGCTGTGGCGGGCGGACAGGTTCCCGTAGCGCATGATCTTGGCCCGGAGCCCCCTGCGCACGACGGCCTCCAGCACGGCGCGCTCCGCCAGGAACTTGGAGCGGACGTACTTGTTGGTCAGGTCCTGCCCGAAGTACAGGTCCCGCTCGGAGGGATGGAAATGCTCCTCGGGCAGGCTGTCGGTGTAGCCGATTTCCACGACGCTGGTGGTGGAGGTCTGGATCATGGTCGCGCCGGTTTCAAGGCAGTAGTCGATCAGGTTGAGGGCGCCGCCCACGTTGATGTCCGAGATGCCGGAGTCCGCGGCAAAGTGCTTGACGCTGGCCGCGCAGTTGATGACGGTGCGCACGGGCAGGTCCTTGAGGGACATGAGCCGCTCGCGGCTGGTGATATCCCCGTCGAGGGCGATGATGCGCGTGCCGAAGAGCTCCTTGGCGGGCGAGTCGAAGTAGTACATCAGCAGTTCCTTGAGCCGCGCCTCCGGGCCCCGCTCTCCGCCGCGGACCAGGCAGTAGATCCGGCTGTCGGTGGAGGTGAGCAGCTCGTGGAGCACGTGCATGCCCAGGTATCCGGTGGCGCCGGTGAGCAGCACGTCCCCGAGAGGCATGCGCCCGCCCGTGAGGAAGCTGTCCACGGTGCTTTTCTGAAGCAGCGCGTGAAGCTCGGTGTAGTCGTAGTCCTCGATCTCGGGATCGGCGGATACGGCGGGCTCCGCCTGTCCGCCCTCGAACATCTGCGCCAGGGCGCGGGGCGTGGGATGGGTGAACACATCGCCGAAGACCAGGTCATACCCCTTCTTTTTGGCCTCGATGACCACCTGCGTCACCAGCAGGGAGGTGCCGCCGAGGTCGAAGAAGCTCTCCTCGGGCTGCACGTTGTCCACGTTCAGGAGCTTTGCAAAGATGCCGCAGAAGTCGCTCTCCGCCTTCGTGCGGGTGCCGCCGCCCTCGGCGCGGAACATCTTGGGCGCGGGCAGGTTCTTCAGATCCAGCTTCCCGTTGGGCGTATAGGGCATGCTGTCCATCTGCATGTAGGCCGTGGGCACCATGTAGGGGGTCAGCGTCTTTCCCAGGGACTCCCGCAGCGCCGCCAGGTCCACCGGGTGCTCGTTGGTGAACCAGGCGCACAGGTGCTCGATGCCGTTGATCTTTTCGATCTTCACGGCGACGGTCTTCATTCCCGGCTGGCGGGAGAGCACCGTCTCCACCTCGCCCAGTTCGATGCGCAGGCCGCGCAGCTTGATCTGGTTGTCCTTTCTGCCGAGGATCTCGATGCGCCCGTCCGGCAGCCAGCGGGCATAGTCGCCCGACTTGTAGATCCGCACGCCCTGGTAGGAAATGAAGCGTTCGGCGGTCAATTCGGGCAGGTTGTTGTAGCCCCTGGCCACGCCCCAGCCGCCGATGTACAGTTCGCCCACCA